>NZ_CAUSFQ010000020.1:0-17076 GCF_963530955.1 Lancefieldella parvula
GTCACCCTTGAGCGCAACGTTATGAAGAATGCCGACGGATCGTGCCTGGTCACGTTTGGCGACACGCGTGTCCTGTGCACCGCCACCGTCGAAGAAGGCGTCCCCGCGTGGCGACGCAGTTCTCGCGCGGGTTGGGTCACGGCCGAATATGCCATGCTACCTGCGTCGACTAACCGCCGCACCAAGCGAGAGCGCGCCAACCGCAAGGGTCGCTCCATGGAGATTGAGCGCCTGATCGGCCGCTCGCTGCGTTCCGTTGTTGACCTCAACCGCCTGGGCGAGTACACCATTACGCTGGACTGCGACGTCCTTCAGGCAGACGGCGGCACCAGAACCGCCAGCATCACCGGTGCTTGGGTGGCGCTTCACGACGCACTCTACTCACTTGTCGAGAAGGACCTCTTGCCCAGACTTCCTCTTACAGGTCAAGTAGCTGCGATTTCTATGGGTTACGTAAACGGTCAGCCGCTGCTGGACCTTGACTATCCCGAGGATTCTCATGCGGACATTGACATGAACCTTGTGGGAACAGAAACTGGACAGATAATTGAAGTACAAGGAACAGGCGAGGGTGGCCCGTTTGATCGCGAGCAACTCAATCAGCTGCTCGATCTTGGTCAGGCTGGCATTGCTCACCTCGTTGACCTGCAGAATCAAGTGACTGGATTTAGGGAGTAACCATGAGTCAAAACAGTGAAAATCAGGGTTCTAACGCTGTGACCTTTGATCCAAATACAACCGTGGTAGTTGCAACGGGCAACGCTCACAAACTTGTAGAGATTGAGGCTATTCTTTCCAAAGTAATGCCTGGTATGAGCTTTGTGGCTTTGGGCCAGCTGGGCGATTTCCCTGATCCAGAGGAGAACGGTCAGACGTTCCGCGATAACGCTCTAATCAAGGCAATGGCTGCTCTTGACGAGGTAGATTGTGTGGCGGCCATTGCAGACGACTCCGGTATTTGCGTTGACGCTCTGGACGGAGCTCCTGGAATTTATTCTGCTCGTTATGCTGGCGAGCATGGCAATGAT
The DNA here is from genome assembly GCF_963530955.1 of Lancefieldella parvula. Taxonomy (GTDB): domain Bacteria; phylum Actinomycetota; class Coriobacteriia; order Coriobacteriales; family Atopobiaceae; genus Lancefieldella; species Lancefieldella parvula_A. The sequence goes on from NZ_CAUSFQ010000020.1 coordinate 1,029, forward strand.
GCTGCAAACAATCAGAAACTGCTGGCAGAGCTTGCCGACGTTGCTGACGAGGACCGTACTGCTCGCTTCCACTCCACTGTTGCTCTGGTCTATAGAGATGGATCCGTGCTGGTAGGAGAGGGTGACTGCGAGGGCGTTATCGGTCACGAGCCAAAGGGTCACAACGGCTTTGGCTACGATCCACTCTTCTGGCCTGAGGATGCTCCAGGTAAAACCATGGCAGAGCTTGAGCCTGACGAGAAGAACGCTATATCTCATCGTTTCCACGCTCTGCAGGATCTTTCCAAGCAGATTCTGGGATAGGCACGGCGTAGGTTTCGCGTCAGATTTGCGCCAGGGTCATGTCAGATTTGCGTCAGATTCCTGACAGATAACTGCCGCTATGTCAGACTCGCGTCAGATTCGCGACAGATTCCAGACAGATTCCAGACAGAAAACTACCGCCGCGTCAGCTTCACGTCAGACTCGCGACAGAATAGCGACAGAAACACGCCATATAACAGGTCAAAACCGGTCAGCGAGATATTTGTTCTTCTCGCCGACCGGTTACTTTTTTGCTTGCTTCAAATGTTAAACTAAATGTAACTGTGACTTCTGTCTTGGAGGTAGACATGAGGATTGTTCGCACCCGCGATTACGAGGACATGAGCAGAAAAGCTGCAAACGTCATCTCTGCACAAATTATTCTGAAGCCAAATTGTGTTCTTGGTCTGGCAACTGGTTCAACGCCAATTGGTACCTATGCTCAGCTCGCTGATTGGTGCAAGAGGGGAGACCTGGACTTCTCGCAGGTTTCTACGTATAACCTTGACGAGTACCGCGGTCTTTCTCACGACGATCCTCAGAGCTATCACTATTTCATGCGCAAAAACCTCTTTGACCTGGTAAATATTGATCTTGATAACACTCATGTGCCCGACGGCTCTAATCCTGACGTCGAGGCAGCTTGCGCCGAGTACGATAGGCTTGTTGCTAAGGCTGGCTATCCTGACCTGCAGCTTCTTGGTATTGGTCACAACGGTCACATTGGCTTCAACGAGCCCGACGACCATTTCTCCAAGGGTACGCACTGCGTTGACCTCACCGAGAGCACCATTCAGGCAAACAGCCGCCTGTTTGAGCGCATGGAGGACGTCCCTCGTCAGGCTTACACCATGGGCACGCAGACCATCATGTTCGCGCGCAGCATTCTGATTGTGGCTAGCGGCGAGGACAAGGCTAAGGCTGTTTACGACATGTGCTTCGGCAACGTTTCGCCTCAGTGCCCAGCTTCTATCCTGCAGCTTCACACTAACTGCACCGTTATTGCTGATGAGGCCGCCCTCTCGCTCTGCCCAGCTGAGTAAGGTCAGGTTGTCCAAAGCATCCAAAAGGTATCCAAAGGGCATCTTGAAGGCTCTTTAAAAGCTTTAAATAGCATCTGCCGAGAAAAACAAAACTCCCATTCATGTGAATGGGAGTTTTTTGTAGCAGTTTATCGTGCGTAAGCGTTGTACGTGCGCGTTTAGTGAAGCTCCGCAAGTGCGCATTTATTGGAGCTCCGAAAAATATTAATAGTCCTTGAAGTAACGACTGAGAGCAAAAAGGACCTGGTAGTTGAGGCCAAGCACATAGTCGCCGTTATTGGTATGAACCGTGCGAAGCGTAAACTCAAGATTGTCACCAATCGTGATTTTATCGCCATCTTTTTTGCCAACACGAGACATATCACCAGTTGAAAGTGGGAAAACTCTACCGGCTGGATTGACCGAAGTAACAAAGAATATAAAAGGCTCGACGGCGTTTTCACCAAGGTTAATGTGCAACTGTTTGAAAATCTGACTGTTTGTTGACACATAGACTACTTCGTTTTTGTCGAGCAGCTTCTTCAGTTCAGGAAGAGTCGCTGCTACCCAAGGTAGATCATGGTGAACAAAGGGATTGTCGCTTGCGAGCGACTGCGCAATAGGCGAGCCGTACTGATAGACATAAACCATCTTGTTATAGAGCTCGTTGACGTCATTAACAGAGGTCTGAGCTGGTGCGGCCTGGTTTGCCTGAACAAGCTCGATAAGGTTCATAGAGCTTAGTTGCTCTGATGAAGCACCCTTAGATTGTGCTTCTAAAACAGTTGCTCCACCAAATGTAACTGAGCCTGCTGCAAGAACCAGGCAAAATACTGATAAAGCAACAAGAACTTTAGATGATTTCTTTTTGGCAAGGAATGCAATTCCGATAGCAAGAGCAACAAAAATAAGCACGATATACCAGGTCTTACTAATGGCATATCCTAGAGTCTCAGTCATTGGGCCTCCTTGTGTTTTGAAGTTAGTTACTAATTTTATCAGAGGACCCCTATTTGTCATAAATTTGTTGGGGTTCTGACGCGCTGTCGTTGCAAGTCTGATGCCAACCTGACGCGAACCTGACGTGAACCTGACACGATCTTCTCGCGATCTTGACGCAAACCTGACCGATCGACTGATGTTGTTCCCGTGACATTTGTCGTAAAACCTTGAGATTTTATTTTCTACCTCGTATAGTGGAGTTTCGGAAATTCTGACTATTGTTTGTCGACCGGTACAAATCTCCGACACATCAACGTGTCGCATCGCAAACGTACTGATTGACTTGGAGGATTGATGGAAAACGAGATTCCACCAGTTAATCGTGTAGACGAGATTCACGAGAAGCTCAGCTCACTTCAGGGCCAAAAACTCAAGGTCAAGGCCAACATGGGCCGTTCTCGTATTGTTGAGCGCACAGGTACCCTGGTTATGGCCCATCCATCTCTTTTCATCGTTGAGGTTGGCGAGCGCCGCGGTCGCACTGCCCGTCAGTCCTACCAGTACGTTGACGTTCTGACCGGTACTGTTGAGCTTTTTGATTTTGAGACCGGTGAGCGTTTGTTTGACTTCGAGTTTGAAGAGTAGTTCAGAAGCGCCCGCATTACTTCGACTAGGCTCACACTCATGGCTGCCTCGTTGTCCAATTTTGGACGCCAAATCATTCAGATTCCTTGCAAGGTCAACCTTCACCTGGGCATTCACACTCAGAAAGACCAGCGAGGATACCATAAAGTAGATTCACTCATGGTTCCCGTTGCGCTGTACGACACAGTTGTTGTCGATGACGCGCCGGAGCTTACGGTTACGCATGAGCCGCAGCTCTGCGTGTTGCCTGAGCGCACAACAACCTGGAAGGCCGCGGTTCTTCTCGCCAATAAGCTGGGCATTTCTCCAGATGTTTCCATTGATGTACAGGTTCACATTCCCGAGAAGGCCGGTCTGGGTGGATCGTCCGCCGATGCTGCTGCGACGCTCTATCTGTTGGCTCAGCGTTGGGGTATTGACCCGCTAGACTCGCTGGTAGTTGAGGTAGCCAAGGCTGTTGGCGCAGACGTTGCGTTCTTCTTGGATCCGCGACCATCACTTATGCTGGGCGCAGGAGATATGCTGGTAGAAACCTATACGTCTACCATTGACGCTCCTCTTGCTATTGTCTTACCAGCAGAAACTGGCGTTGTTACCAAGGAAGCTTACGACCAGTTTGACGCATCGCCAATTGCTCCGGAGTCCTACGAGAATTTGTCCTCACTTTTGCGTGACGCTGGTCAGGGTGCTGCAGGCATGGAACCCGCCCCTGACAATGCCGCTGCAAGCAAGCAATTCATCCAGCAGGTGTCAAAACTACTTTTCAACAATCTTGCACCAGCAGCAAAATCGCTAAAACCACAGGTGGCCGAGGTAGAGGAGTGGCTAAAGGCGCAGCCTGGAGTTCTTGGCGCACAGGTTTCCGGCTCAGGTAGCAGCTCTTTTGCACTTTGCGAATCACAGGATGCCGCCAATGCAATTGCAGCCGCAGCTCAAGCAAAAGGTTGGCGAGGCTTCTCCACCACCTGCAAGTTGTAGTGGTAACATAGAGCGGCAAATGTTTGATGGATTTATCCCATCGGACGAGGCAAAACATAACGGGTTGTGGCTCAGCTTGGTAGAGCGCTCGGTTCGGGACCGAGAGGTCGCTGGTTCAAATCCAGTCAACCCGACCATTTTTCCTGATAATCAGTGAATTTCCACCGTTTTTACCGTGAAATAGGCGTTTTGGCACCCAAAGTGGTAAAAAATGCGTTTAGTTGGAATATACAAAAACGCGTGTTTTCTATGCAGGTCATCTACCAGCGTAAACCTTCGGTCAAATTTGATTGAAACTTTTATGAGAAAACCCAACTGGGAAAACGCAAGTGCCAAAACGCCGAACTAGAAAATAAATTTCCAACTAAACGGATTTTTTACCCAAATCAGACACTGCTTTCCGTCATATCAATTTCTTGATTAGTTTTCGTGCATATCCAAGGCTGTTTATACGTTTTTGGTTTGGCGGACACATAATCGCCCGGACCTTGCGTCAACCGTTCCTCAAAAGTCTACAAGACAGCTCCATGAGAACACTTCCTCACTGTTTTGAGCTTCATTTTGCAATCAAATGAACATTGTGAACGTTTAACCTCAGCAAAACATAAATAATTTTGCACAAAATAAACACAAATGGATTACAATCAGTTAAAAGCACTGAGCTCGTTTCGTTGCGTTGCAGGACCGCGTGCGTTCGAGTTCGTACTGTTGTGTCGCAGGATCACATGGACGTCGCAGTTTGTTGTGTCAGTTTGTTTTGTCAGTTTGTTGTGTCAGTTTGTTGTATCGCGTTTTGTTGAAAGGGGTTTGTATGCCTGTTGTTGAGTTTTTTGTAAACGTGTTATCAACACCAGCCATCCTAGTTGGCCTTGTTGCTCTGCTGGGTTTGGCACTTCAGGGAAAGCCAGTTGAGGACCTCATTAGGGGTACCCTTAAGACTATCGTTGGCTTCCTTGTTCTTTCTGCAGGCGCTGGTTTCCTGCAGACCGGTTCCCTCCTTGCCTTTGGCGAGATCTTCAACTTTGCCTTTGACATGCAGGGTGTCGTCCCAAACAACGAGGCCGTCGTCTCGCTGGCACTTGGCGAGTTTGGTCAAGCAACCGCAATCATTATGTGCATCGGCATGGTCCTGAACATTGTCCTCGCACGTTTTTCTCGCTTTAACTACATCTTCCTCACCGGCCACCACACCCTCTACATGGCAGCTATGCTCGCCATCATCCTGCACGTCGGCGGCCTTTCCGGTTGGATGCTCTACATCTCCGGCGCATGCCTGCTTGCTCTGATCATGGTTCTGTCTCCTGCATACTGCCAGCCAACCATGCGCAAGGTTACCGGCAGCGATTCCGTTGCACTTGGCCACTTCGGTGGCGCTGGTTACTGGCTTGCCGGTATGGTCGGTAAGCTCTTTGCTTCCGATCGCGAGAATAGCACCGAGAATATCAAGTTCTCCAAGCGTCTCATCTTCCTGCGCGACAACACCGTTTCCATTGGTCTGACCATGATCATCATGTTCTTGGTTATCACCGGCGTTGCTGTTAGCCGCGGACTTCTAACCCTGGTACCTGCAGGGACTACTGCTGCAGAGTTTGCCTCTAACCCACAGTATGCTGGGCTTCAGCACCTTGGCGACCTGCTGAACATTGGTACCGAGACCACCACTAACTGGATTGTCTGGGCATTTACCCGCGGCCTTTCCTTCGCTGGTGGTGTTTACATCATTCTGTCCGGTGTCCGTCTGATCATTGGCGAGATTGTTCCTGCATTCAAGGGTATCGCTCAGAAGCTTGTCCCTGGTGCAAAGCCTGCAATCGACTGCCCAATCGCATTCACCTATGCTCCAAACGCCGTTATCATCGGCTTCCTGAGCTCCTTCGTTGGCGGCATCCTGGGTCTGCTTATTCTTGGTGTCATTAACGCACAGATCGCAGCTATTGCCCTGATCCTCCCAGGCGTTGTTCCTCACTTCTTCTGCGGCGCAACCGCAGGTGTCTTTGGTAACGCAGAGGGCGGCATCAAGGGCTGCATCGCTGGCTCTTTTGTCCACGGCCTGCTCATTACCTTCCTGCCTGCACTGTGCATGCCAGTCTTTACTCTCATGGGCTTCACCTCCGCTACCTTCTCCGACGCTGACTTCTCCATCATGGCGCTGATTTTTGGTAACGTTGCTCTGAACGTCCAGGGTGTAGTCCTCACCGGCATCTGCGTTGTCTGCTTCTGCCTCCCAATTCTCTTTAATCTTGTTGCTCCTAAGAAGGTAGAAGAGAAGAAGGCCGAGTAGTATCCGCTCACAGAATTGCAGCTAAACATCGCAGTTGCTGCAGAAAATGCGAGTAGAATCTAGGTATCTAGGTCGGGCTTCGTCCTTGGATGGGGCCCGACTTTTTAACCCACGTAACCCACATATCACACGTGGTGAATTGAAAGGGGCTTTTATGGCTATCCAGAAGATCCTTTGCTGTTGCGGAAGTGGACTTGGCTCCAGCCTTATGGTTGAGATGCAGATCCAGGACGTCCTGAACGAGCTGGGTGTGAGCGGCGTTGAGGTTGAGCACTCAACTGTTTCCGACGTTACTCCTGGCGCAGCTGACCTCTTTATTGTTGCTCGCGACCTTGAGGATTTTATCGCCGGCATTCCAGAGGACGAGAAGATCGTTCTCTCCAACATCCTTGATAAGGATGAAATGAAGGAAAAGCTTACCGAGAAGTTCGGTCTGTAAGCGCGGTTTTCGCGCGCAGCGCTGACTCGCACGCAGCTTCGGCACGCGCGTGGCGCCGACCTACTGCGTTTCTCGCACGCAATACGTGAAAGGAAATTACATGGACGTCGACCTTAAACAGGTTGCTCGTGAGGTGCGCAAAAGCATCCTCACGCAGGTTTTTACGGCCAAATCCGGCCATCCCGGTGGCTCGCTTTCTGCAACAGAAATCCTAACGTATCTCTACTTCAAGGAGATGCACGTAGACCCGACCAAGCCAAACTGCCCTTGCAGGGACCGCTTTGTGCTTTCCAAGGGTCACGTTACCCCAGCGCTCTATGGCGTTCTGGCCGAGCGCGGCTTCTTCCCCAAGGAGGAGCTCAAGACTTTCCGCGCGCTCAACTCACGCCTTCAGGGTCACCCAAACATGAACGATACCCCCGGCGTTGACATGAGCACCGGCTCCCTTGGCCAGGGCGTTTCCACCGCTGTTGGCATGGCGCTGGCCGGCAAGAAGTTCAACAAGGACTACCGCGTCTACGCACTCCTGGGCGACGGCGAGATTGAAGAGGGCCAGGTCTGGGAGGCTGCTATGTTCGCCGGCAATCACCAGCTTGATGACCTCACGCTTATTGTTGACAACAATAACCTGCAGCTTGACGGCACACTCGAGCAGATCAATACTCCGCAGCCAATTGGCGAGAAGTTCAAGGCGTTCAAATTCCACGTCATTGAAGTGGCAGATGGACACGACTTTGACCAGCTTGCGGCTGCATTTGCTGAGGCTCGTACCATTAAGGGTCAGCCAACCGTTATCATTGCCCACACCGTAAAGGGCAAGGGAGTCTCCTTCATGGAGAACCAGGTAGGTTGGCACGGCAAGGCTCCAAACCAGGAGCAATACGAGCAGGCTATGAAAGAGCTTGAGGGAGAGGTGGCATAACATGGCAGACGTACAGAAAATTGCCACCAGAGAGGCATACGGAAAAGCCCTGGTAGAGCTTGGTAAAGAGCATGATGATCTTCTCGTCTTTGACGCCGACTTGGCAGAAGCTACTCGCTCCGGCAAGTATGGCGAGGAGTATCCTGATCGCTTTGTGGACTGCGGAATTGCTGAGGCCAACATGATTGGTATGGCAGCTGGCGTCGCAGCTACTGGTCACAAAGTCTTTGCAACCTCGTTTGCTATGTTCACTTCTGGTCGTGCCTTTGAGCAGATCAGAAACTCGGTGGGTTACCCTCACCTAAACGTCAAGATTGGCGCTACCCACGGAGGCCTCTCGGTAGGAGAGGACGGCGCTACTCACCAGTGCAACGAGGATATTGCTGTTATGCGTACCATTCCTGGCATGACCGTTATCATTCCATCCGACGCTGTTGAGGCTGAGGCTGCTGTTAAGGCTGCTTACGACCACGACGGCCCTGTTTACATGCGCTTTGGCCGCCTCCCTGTTCCTGTTTTTAACACTAACCCTGACTACCACTTTGAGCTGGGCAAGGGCATTGTCCTTAAGGAGGGTACCGACGTTACGCTGGTAGCTTGTGGCCTTATGGTTCCAGTGGCTCTTGAGGTTGCTGAGCAGCTGGCAGCCGAGGGTGTCAACGCCGAGGTCATCAACATCCACACCATCAAGCCTCTGGATACTGAGCTGATTACCGCTTCTGCAGCAAAGACCGGCAAGGTTGTGACTATTGAGGAGCACTCCGTCATCGGCGGTCTGGGCAGTGCGGTTTGCCAGGCTCTTTCCGAGAACACTCCTGTTCCCGTTAAGGTCATTGGCGTCCAGGACACCTATGGCGAGTCCGGACCTGCACTTCAGGTTCTTGCTAAGTACGGCCTGGATACCCCGAGCGTTCTTGCATCCGTTAAGGATTTCTTGAAATAAGCTCTTCGAGTTCCGATGTCCCGTTGCGTTTCGGCGCAACCCCTCGCACATATGCGCACGTTATCGTTGCACAAACAAAGCCCTTCTCGTCATCTGGCGAGAAGGGCTTTTGAATCACATCGGACTTGCAAGCGACGGAGGAACCGCAAAGGACAAGCTCTAGCTGAATTCATCTACTGAGTTGTCAGATGCTTCGTGGCTGGGGCCACGCATAAGATACGCGGCCCCAGCCACTGCGGCATAAAGTGCCCAAGCGCCTACGCAGAAGAGCAGGTTTCCCAGCCAGTCCCCAACGAAAATCTCGTGTGTGTCAGTACTGCGATAGAACGAGTTCGTGACAGCAAGTAGTAATGCTGCTGCCCCGCTTGACAAGAGTCGTGTCCACAGTGCTCTCACTCTCCGTTGTGGCCATCGTTGTGGCGGGTCAACAATCAAAAGAACCAGGCCGGTGAGAAACGCTCCATAAAGTGGAAATACCATCAAAAGAGTGCCAGCTGCGGCGAGCCCCGTGGCGGGGATATAGAAAATCCCGAAGAAGATTCCAATCCATGTCGTGTACGTACGGATCGCATCCCTGTTCGTGAAAGTAGGCGTGGCAAATCGGGCTGAGCTCCTCATGAGCATCCGTCCTGCCATGACCGTGAAGGCAATCCAGCCGAGACCGAGAGATAGGAGCGTCTCACTCCAATGTTGAGATCCATACTGGGTGGAAGCAACTGCATCAAAAGCGACTAACGCGATGGCCGCAACCCCTGTACCCAATACGCGGATCAGTAATGCTCGACAGAGCGGCGTCTCCCATGTTGATGGCCTATCAATGATAAAAAATAGCAGTCCTGCTAGAGGGGCAAGCCACAATGGGGTGCTCACCGGGGCGACTCCACCGATGAAGAGCAGGGAACCGGGCACTATCGCAAAGCCGAGGATGAGCCCTACCCAATACGTGTAGGTCCGAACGAATAGTTTGAAAGACTCAACCACTCACGCCTCCCATGGACTTCAGCACCGAAACTATAACAATTCTACGGCGGGGAGGCGACTCATGACCAGACACACTTCAAAACCGCCTGAAATGTGCAAAGAATCTGTATTTGAGCCACCGATTCTTTTACAAAATCAGGCAAATCCACAGATTCTTTAACGTTTTCAGGCAGAATTTACAGATTCTTTGATGAAATCAGGCGCCCTCAAGGCCCCTCTAGGCGCACGCTCGTTTCCCGCCGAGCTCGCACTGTGCGCGCCCGCAGCCTGGCGAGAAACCCCGTCCACTAGCAGCGTTTACGCACAAGAAACCCGGCATCCACACGAAATGGATGCCGGGTAGAAATCGCTTGCGACCTGTATGCGTCTTACTTGTACTCGTAGAAGCCCTTACCAGCAGCAACGCCGGTCTCGCCCTTGTCAATCTTCTCTTTGAGCAGGGCAACAATGCGACCCTGTACGGACTCAGGATCCTTAGCTGCAGGATTCATCAGAGCAACGTTGTATGCGGTGACCAGGCCAATGATGTCCAGAATCTGGAACGGACCCTTTGGCGAGCCGGTACCAATGCGCCAAGCCCTGTCGATGTCCTCGACGTCGCCGACTCCGTTAGCCCAGAGCTGCTCAGCGGAGACCAGAAGAGGTACCAGCATAGAGTTCAGCAGGTAACCAGGCTGCTCCTTCAGAACCTTGACCGGAATCATGCGAATGCTTGCCGCAAAAGCGACGACCATATCAAAGTTCTCCTGAGCGGTACCTGCGTGACCCATAACCTCGCCGATTGGATTGCGCCAAATCTCGTTAGCAAAGTGGAGAGCCAGGTACTTCTCGGGACGACCAGTAGCTGCAGCAAACATGCTTGGAATCATGGTTGAGCTGTTAGTTGCCACAATAGTTTTCTCGGGCAGGTGCTTGGCCAGCTCGGTGTAGAACTCAATCTTCTGCTCTGGATTCTCAGCGACGGACTCGATGACAAAGTCAGCGTCACCAAAAGCCTCATCCCAATCGGAAGTGAGCTTGAGGTTGCTGTATGCGCGCTCTACCTGCTCTTTAAGCTGGTCGAGCTTCTCTGGAGTAATCTCGTCCTGAGCAATGAGACCGTATGCGTACGCCTTAGGATCGCTCTTCATAGCCTCGAGGGTGTTCAGATATACCTCTCTGAGGTGCTCAATCTTTGGACGAGCACGCTCAATTGAGGCCTCGGACCTTAGCCAAATGGTGGTTTCGTAGCCGCGATAAGCGGTCTGGAATGCAATCTGGCTGCCCAAAACGCCGCCGCCAGCAACTACAACTTTCTTAACCTGTGAAATGTCCATAGGACGTTCCTTTCTACAAGCGTGGCGAGAAGTGCCGCGCGATTTATCTACCGTCCCTATACCCCAGAAACTCTCCGTCAAACATTCGTTCGGAAAATTTCCAACTTTCATTCAATTCCTACAAATTATCCCCTGGCGAGAAACCACATCTATCCCTCACACTTCTTGGGTAGAATAGAGGCGTACCACCAGCAGCTGGTTTTAGCGTAGCTCAGCGGCTGCAATTCAAAAAACACCAGGTATAGTGCTTGGACAGAATAGAGGCATCATGATCGACGGAACATACAAGATTCAAATGGATTCTCCCGTTGGAGCCAAAGAGGGCACCGCTGTCCTCATCACCTCTGGCGAGAAACTCACTGGCTCTCTGACTGCTATGGGTGTTCAGATTGATATCGAAAATGGCAAGGTTACCGACAACTCGTTTACCTTTGGCGGCAAGCTTGAGTCTTTTGTGGGTCCCGTTATCTTTGCCGTCGGCGGCTCCGTTGAGGGCGACACCATTCAAGGCATCGCTCACATTGCTAACCGAGACTTTGTGTTTACGGGCACAAGGGAGAGTTAGGGTAGTTACATCATCCCTGTTAGCAGTACAATCAATTTATTAACTTCTAGGCGGGGATGGAGTATGAAAGTAATCGATACAAAGTCAGATGCAGAGTCTCCTCAAGGAGCTCCGTTTTTTGTTGACCGGTGCCGATTTACTCCGACTCAAGGAATTGAAATCTCTTCTCTTCAATTGGATGATGACAAAGTTCAAAACTGGCCAATGGTTTATATTTTGGCTAACGATAATCCTCGTCAAAAAAGCGCTTATGTTGGTGAGACTACAAGTGTTAGCGAGCGTATGTCTCAGCATAGTAAAAACTCTGAAAAGGATCAATTTACCAGTGTAAATATTATTTTTAATCAAGAGTTTAACCAGTCAGTTATTAAGGATTATGAAAATCGTCTGATTGGTCTTATGGCTGCTGATGGAGTCTATAAGCTCACTAATAAAAACGAAGGTCATAGCAACTTAAATTACTTTTCTAAAGAAAAGTATGAATCAATGTTTGATGATCTTTGGGAAGAGCTCCGCAGGATGGAGCTGGCAGATAAGACTATCAGCGAAATTGAAGAATCGGAAGTATTTAAATACTCTCCTTACAAGAGTCTGTCAGTAGATCAGCGAGTTGCCCTTAATAAAATTTATTCTGCGATTGAGTCTGACTTATCAAAAGCAAAACCTATCGTTGTCCAAGGAATGCCTGGTACAGGTAAGACAATCCTTGCTATCTATCTTTTAAAAGCTCTTCGTGATGACGAGAAGTTCAAAGATTTGAATATTAAAATTGTTGAGCCTATGACCTCTTTAAGGGTAACTTTAAAGAAGTCATTAAAGGGTGTTGGTGGACTTAACGGAAGAGATGTCATTGGTCCTAATGATTTGGCAAATCCCAAATTTGGCTATAACGCTGAAGAAGAGAAGCCATTTGATATTCTGCTTATTGACGAGTCGCATCGTTTAACGGCGCGCCGAGGCATTACTGCTTTTGGCAGCTATGATGAAGTAAATAAAAAGCTTGGTTTGCCAAAAGAATCTACACAGTTGGACTGGGCATTAAAGCTCACTAAACTTCCAATCTTCTTTTACGATGCATCACAGTCAATTAAGCCTGCGGATATCGATCCTAACTCGTTTGAAGAAAAACTTGGAGATGCCCTTAGGCATCCTATTAGGCTAGAAAATCAGATGAGAGTTCAAGGTGGAGCGGAATATCTAAATTACATCTCAGATATTCTGAATGATCAACGCCCCGCGAGAAGAACATTTGATAACTATGAGTTTGTCCTGCATGACTCAATAGATGATTTCACAGATAGTTTTGAACAGAAATTATCAGAGCACAACCTGACAAGAATGCTTGCTGGATATGCATGGGATTGGAAAACAAAAGGCAAACCAATCGATTCTCCTATGAAAGATATTTTTATAGGAGACAAGTCTTTCAGATGGAATTCCATGCTTGCTAACTGGGTTGGTAATGGAGTGGCTAATCCGATATATGCTCAGGAAGTCGGATGTGTACATACTGCTCAGGGATACGATTTAAGCTACTCGTACGTAATCATTGGCCCAGATTTAAAATTAGATTCGATAACCGGAAAACTTGTTGGCGATAAAGACCACTACTTTGACAAAAAGGGTAAGGGTGGAGCAACTACTGAGCAGCTAACTCAATACATCAAGAACATCTACTACGTTCTTCTTACTCGAGGCATCTATGGAACACATGTGTACGTAGTGGATGATGCTCTGAGGGAATATTTAAATAACTTTGGAGGAATTAGTGGACATTAAAAAAGTGGATATCAAAATTATCGGAAGTGGTTATTCGCTGGAAAAAGAAGAAACATTAAAGAATCAATTTAAGAACCTTGAATATCCTGTTTTTGTAAGTGGACATCCGACTTGCGCAGCTGGTGTTGAGTTATTTTGGATGATTGTTATATTTGTTTCTACTTCAATTCTCGAAGGACAAATTTATGATTGGTATAAATACGTAAGAGATAATATTATTCAAAATATTAAATGCTCAATGGGAAAAGGAGCTTTCCAAGGAGATATAGCGCTGATTTCAACTGATTGTGAAATTACGATTCGAGTTAATAATGGAGCAGGATTTAGAGCTGACAGCATTGATTATCAAAGCTTGCTAGAGCAGATAAATAATTTTGTAATAAAAGAAAAGTTAAATGGAAAGATCATAAAAAGTGTTAATACCCCATGTCAGATTGTTTCTAAAGATGATTCTTTGTCGTATAGGTGTGTTGGTATTGGTAATTATTCATTGTGGAGTATTGAATATAAAGATGGTCTAACGACAGAGCCATTGTTATACGATGCAATAAACCAGTGTTTTATTAGGCTTGAAAATTATTCTGATTACAATCTAAGTTTTGATAAGTTTTTTAAAACCAGCACGTTAAAAGAGTTTTAAGTTTTCAAAATAATAAAGTTTTTGAGAGGTTCTTTAATAGAATTGAAGAGGATTTTCATGGGAAAGAAATATCCTAAAACTGAAGAAATATCGGCACAAGAAATTGTTGAAAAATTTATTTTACGTGCTAGAAGAGTCGAGTTGCATTCGTTAGTTAAAAGCGGAGAGGTTAGTCGCTTAGCAAAGCCAGTTTTTAACGTGACTATTTTGGCGAATGGTAGCACTACCATTCAATGGCCTGTCTGCAAAAACGAAGAAGCACTTGAGTCTTTGGCTTCCCGCCTCAGACCGTTTCTGCTAAAAACAGAATCTATTTATCTAAGGAAAGTATTCGATGCTATTCTTTCTTTAGTACCATTAGAAAAATTTACAGAGGATGAATCTGAAAACTTTAATGCAATTAGAAAATGGTTTGAAAGTCGTTGTGAAAATAAAAATAGTGGACGATATGGAATTCAAGTAATTAGTGCTGAGAATAAACCAATAACAGATGTGCTTTGGGAAAATTTAATTGGTGAATCCTATTTATATATTGATGCTATTCATTCTGATCCTAGAGGAAAAAAACAAGAAGCATTGGAATTAGATTTTAATACGCGCTATGAAGCCGCATCTTCTTTTTTTAGTGAGCTAGCATGCATAATTATAAATTTGTTGAATTTGGTGTTTATATTTAACAACAAGGGAGAATTAAATATTCCAGTTGAAATATTAAATACAGAAGTTGTTTTCGATGGTGAGCATGATTATATTGAAAAAACACTTTCCGGATCTTTGTACGCTCTGCCACAGGAACTTGATGACTATAGCAATATATGTTGTGAAGATATGCCCGGTTCTCAAAAAATGACAATTGCATCAGTATATGGATTAGTTAATCCTGAACGAGCTGTTGATGTCATTATTCTTAACCCGGAGGGCATCCAGAAAGAAATTTATTGCGGTTATTTCGAAATAAATGACGAATCCTTTATTTTGTATATTGATGATATTGGGAAAATTTTGTTGTCCACAATTAATGATATTGATCCTGAAAATATTAAGAACTCTAAAATGAGTGTAAGATTTGAGGCATTTTCGTCAAAAGAGGAGGAAATGAAGACTTTTATCTCTCATGCGGCTCATCCTAACACAATTAAGATACATTCCGCTTTTATAAATACTGATATTGAATTCGCTTTGGAATAGATTTCTAAATTGTTTTGATTACATTTGAGTAAAACAAAAATATCTCCACCCACCGATAAAACGACACCGTTCATATGAACCCCATCTGTTTGGACAGGTGGGGTTTCTCGTCAGTCGTATAGTCAAACTAGTGAGATTTTGACGCGCGGGATCATTGGATGTGCGGCGCCATTGGACGTGCAGTACCTTTAGACGCGCGAGACCATTGGACTTGCAGCACCACTGGACAAGCGACGTCCTTTGACCTGCAGCATCATGTGAAGCGCAGCATCGGCAGAATCGGGGCGAGAAATGCAACAGTTACAGAAACGCTTTGCGAGGGCCTTGAGTGTGTTTTTGACGTTGGTGCTCTCGTTCTCGCTGGTTGGGTGCAACGTATTTCCGTTTTTGCAGAACAACCCTGCCCAGCAGACAACGCAGTCGTCAATCACAACGGGGGAAATTGAGGCAATACACGAACCCAAGTTTGGCGGCAGCTACCTGGATATCACTATCGAAGAGTTTAATAACCTGGGCTTTGAGTACGGCGATAGCGTGGACGTTACGTTTAGCAACGGATACAAGCTCAGCGATATTCCGTACTACAACGGCTATTACACCAAAACCAACGAGCCCCTGGTTGTTGCATATCCAGGCTATCCTTACATCGATGTGTGCATAAATAATGGTGAGCCTCTATGGGAAACCGCTGGTCTGAAGGCTGGAGATACGGCCACGGTGACGCTCCATGAGAAGCAAAAGTACGCAACGGTTCAGAAGGCCCTGGATGCAACGTACACCAATAATCGCTCTGACTACGCAAGTGACGAGGCCTTTGCCAACTTCCGTCCCATGAAGGGTGGAAATCTTGCCGAGGGCGTGATGTATCGCTCGGCGTCGCCTATTGATAACCAGAACAATCGCGCACCTTACGCGGCAGATCTTGCCCAGAGGTGTGGCGTGCAGTTTATCTTGGACCTCGCGGACACCAACGAAGAGATTCAGGGCTATTACCAGAATGCGGACTACGACATTACGTGGCACCAGAGCTTGTACGACGCAGTAAATGTTGCGGCCCATAACCTCAACGCCAATTATCTTGGTGGCCAATATGCTTATCTCCTG
>NZ_CAUSFQ010000021.1:0-16985 GCF_963530955.1 Lancefieldella parvula
AGATTTTTTACCGCCTCAAAAACTTTTATCTGGGCAAACGTTGTATGCAGACAAATGAAATCCCCAACTAAACGCATTTTTTACCACTTTGGTGTGTATGCACTCTACTTGGCACCATTTTGGTTGCATTTTGGCATTGTGGGTACTGTTGGGGGATCGTTTTGCTGCTTAAAAGACATCTCAAAAGTCTCCCGTAAAAGAAATTTACAGAAATCTCACAGTGATAAAACGTTTTATCACTTAGAGTAGTATTTGAAACATAGCCGAAGCATCATACTGTTATGTATGTGTTGTTTTATGTGCGCCCAGTTGAGTGCGAACAAAACAAACGCTCAGGTGATGGAAGCAACGAGGTTGCCTAACCTGCGTAAACGCGCAGGCGGCAGCCCAAGAAAAGGAGGAGCACATGGCTCAGCCCGTGTACGGTACACCTTGGCAGACCCTGAATCAGCCTGTATCTGAGGAGGCTCTTGCCGGCGTCGATAGGTATTGGCGCGCAGCTAACTACCTGTCTGTTGGTCAGATTTATCTTCGTAGTAACCCACTTATGAAGGGTGACTTCTCTCGCGAGGACGTTAAGCATCGCCTGGTTGGCCACTGGGGAACCACCCCAGGTCTAAACTTCCTGTTCGGCCACGTCAACCGCTTCATCCGCGACCATAACCAGAACACCATCTTCCTCATGGGCCCTGGTCATGGTGGACCTGCAGGTACCGCACAGTCCCTGCTCGACGGCACTTATCGCGAGACCTACCCATTCATCACCGACGATGAAGAGGGCCTCCAGAAGTTCTTCCGCCGCTTCTCTTACCCAGGCGGAATTCCTTCCCACTACGCACCTGAGACTCCAGGTTCCATCCACGAGGGCGGCGAGCTGGGCTACGTCCTCTCCCACGCATACGGCGCTGTCCTGGACAACCCATCCCTGCTGGCAGTCGCTGTTGTCGGCGACGGCGAGGCAGAGACCGGCCCACTTGCAACTTCTTGGCAGACCAACAAGTTCATGGACCCACTGACCGATGGTATCGTTCTCCCAATCCTGCACCTCAACGGCTACAAGATTGCTAACCCAACTATCCTTGCTCGTATTTCCGACGGTGAGCGCGACGAGTTCTTCCGCGGCATGGGCTACCACCCATATAACTTTGTTGCTGGCTTCGACGACGAGGATCACGCATCCATTCACCGTCGTTTCGCAGCTCTTCTCGAGGCTGTCTTCAACGAGATCTGCGCTATCAAGACTCGCGCAGCCGCAGGTGACGCATCCCGTCCTTACTACCCAATGATCATCTTCCGCACCCCTAAGGGCTGGACTTGCCCTCCTTACATCGACGGCAAGAAGACCGAGGGCTCTTGGCGTGCACACCAGGTTCCACTGGCATCCGCTCGCGACACCGAGGCTCACTTCCAGGTTCTTCGCGACTGGATGGGCTCCTACAAGCCAGAGACTCTCTTCACCGAGAAGGGCGCAATCCGCCCAGAGGTCACCGCTTTCATGCCTAAGGGCGACCTCCGCCTCGGCGCTAACCCTAACGCAAACGGTGGCGCAATCCGCCGCAACCTCGTCCTTCCTGACGCAAAGAAGTACGAAATCCCAGTTGCCGAGAAGGGCCACGGCTTTGGTGCTACTGAGGCAACGCGCGTCCTCGGAGAGTACACCGCTGAGCTCATCAACAGCAACCGCTCCGAGTTCCGTATCTTCGGACCTGACGAGACCGCTTCCAACCGCCTGCAGCCATCCTTCCAGGTAACCGACAAGCAGTGGTTCGGCGGCTTCAACGACGACTTTGAGAACGACGAGCACATCTCCCCAGTTGGTAACGTTATCGAGCAGCTTTCCGAGCACCAGTGCGAGGGCCTGCTTGAGGGCTATACTCTGACCGGTCGCCACGGCATCTGGTCCAGCTACGAGTCATTCGTTCACATCGTTGACTCCATGATTAACCAGCACGCTAAGTGGCTCGAGGCTACCGTCCGCCACATTCCATGGCGCAAGCCTATCTCCGCTCTCAACCTGGTCCTTTCCAGCCACGTTTGGCGCCAGGACCACAACGGATTCTCTCACCAGGATCCTGGTTTTGTTGACATCATGCTCAACAAGAGCTTCAACAACGACCACATCACCAACATCTACTTCCCAGCAGATGCTAATCTCCTGCTTGCAGTTGGCGAGAAGTGCTACACCTCCACAAACTGCATCAACGCAATCTTCGCTGGTAAGCAGCCTGCTCCAACGTGGGTAACTCTCGACGAGGCTCGCGAGGAGCTTGCAGCTGGCGCTAAGGAGTGGAAGTGGGCTTCCAACGCTGAGGCTGGCGAGGAGGACATTGTTCTTGCATCCTGCGGCGACGTCCCAACTCAGGAGCTCCTGGCAGCTCTTGACATGCTTGGCAAGCTGGGCATCAAGGCTCGCTTTGTCAACGTTGTTGACCTGCTCAAGATCCAGAACGCTTCCGAGAACAACGAGGCTCTTTCCGACGAGGAGTTCACCAAGCTCTTCTCGTCAGACAAGCCAGTTCTCTTTGCGTTCCACGCTTACGCCGGTTCTGTCCGCCGCCTGATTTGGAACCGTCCAAATCACGACAACTTCAATGTTCACGGCTACGAGGAGCAGGGTTCCACCACAACTCCTTACGACATGCTGCGCCTGAATAACATGGACCGTTGGGCACTTGCTGCTGACGCTCTCCGCATGATTGACGCTCAGAAGTGGGCAGATCAGATCGACGAGTGGGAGAAGTTCCGCACCGAGGCCTTCGAGTTTGCTGTCGAGAAGGGCTATGATCACCCAGCATTTACCGACTGGTCTTGGCCAGACGCTTCCGATGCTGATCAGGCAATCTCCGCAACTCAGGCAACCGCCGGCGACAACGAGTAACACGTCGCGACCGCGAGCGCCGCACGGCGCAACCGCGCTAGCTGCGAGCGACGTGCGTGCTACGTACGAGCCGCGAGCGCCGCGCGTGCTAGCTGCGCAAACGTGCCTTCCGCCCGGTATCCACTTCGTGTGGGTACCGGGTTTTCTTGTGCAAAAGCGCTGCTAGCAGACGGGGTTTCTCGCCAGGCGGGCGGCGCGCGCGGTGTGCGTTCAATGCGCCCGGGTATGCGCCCGACGCGCGCCTGATTTCTGCAAAGAATCTGTAAATTCTGCCTGAAAACGTAAAAGAAACTGTGGATTTGCCTGATTTCGTCAAAGAATCTGTATCTGAAATACAGATTCTTTGCACTTTTCAGGCGCGCTTTGAAGTATGTCCGAAGCTGATTTCGAAAGCCCCTTCATGAGAGCTCTCATGGAGCCTGATTCTCTCGCCTTGTTTGAGTAATTTGGGACGTAACTGCGCCCGCGCACCCAGGTGGTAAAAAATGCGTTTAGTTGGGGAATACAGGTTTCTGCATACAACGTTTCCCCAGATAAAAGTTTTTGAGGCGGTAAAAAATCGTCTTAGTTGGGGATAAATCGACCAATTTTAAGTTTTCATCCCCAACTAAACGCATTTTTTACCTTTTTCGGCACATAATTTTGAGGTCAAAAATTACGTATTCATAAGAATGCATTTTATTACACAAATATGCAGAAATCTGATTAGCGAACTAAAGAACGCACACTATTCTTCTCAATCATGCGCGGCTCAAGGATTATCTGGATCGAAGCACCATCGTCCACCAACTCACCTGCGCTTTTCTGACCCGCTCCGTCAACCTTTGCAGCGACACCCGCGTCGCCGCCGCTACCCGCGCTACCCGCGCGCGGCGCGACCGGCACGCTCGTCCAGCTTGGCGCGAACGGCAGCCTTGAACGCGGCAGCGTCCGTCATCCACGGAACGTGCTTGCCGCCGATAATATTGAACGGCTCGTCGCCCTTGGCAAGTAGGTACACCAGCGCTGGGCGAGGGTCGTCGTAAGCTGCGGAAACTGCCTCGTAAATGGCGTCGTAGCGGTCAAGGATAATCTTGTGCGCGGCGCCCTCGGGCGTGGCCTCGGCCATCTGCGCGCAAATCACCGCAGGATCTTCCATGTTGCAGTCCTCGGTGGTGTAAATCATCAAGTCCGCCCACTTGGCTGCTTCTTCCGGCAGCTCTTGGCGACGGTTGTACGCCTTACCGCCTACGGCCCCCATGACCACATAGCGGCCATAACCAGGGAATTCCTTGGACGTTGACGAGAAAAGCTTCTGGTAGGAAAGCTTGTTGTGGGCGTAGTCGACCAAGCCCGTAACTTTGTTGTCGGGCGAGCTCAAGAGCTCCATGCGGCCTGGCACCTTAACGTTCATCAGCGGAAGCACGGCGTCCTTCTCGCGAATGCCCAGGTAATCGGCAACGGTGATTGCTGCAAGAGCATTCTCCACGTTAAAGAGGCCGGACATAGGCAGCGCAGCAGCGCCGGTCCAGGTTGGGGTATGCACGGTGAACGTGACCATGCCCTGGTGAGGGGTGATTTCGTCCGCCCAAACGGTAGCATCGGAATCGGTTGTGGAGAAAGTTAAGACCTTCTCGCACCTCTGTGCACGCTCCA
This sequence comes from Lancefieldella parvula, assembly GCF_963530955.1. Lineage (GTDB taxonomy): Bacteria > Actinomycetota > Coriobacteriia > Coriobacteriales > Atopobiaceae > Lancefieldella > Lancefieldella parvula_A. The sequence goes on from NZ_CAUSFQ010000021.1 coordinate 4,514, forward strand.
TGACCTGGTCAAACATCATGGTGTTCTTGTTGATAACGGCCACGTGAGCAAGATCAAAAATCTTCAGCTTGCTCTCAAAGTAATCTTCAAAAGTTGGATGTTCAACAGGGGAAATGTGATCGGTTCCAATGTTTAAGAACACCGCGACGCTCAGATTGAGGCCAACCGTACGGTCGTACTTGAGTCCCTGGCTGGAAATCTCCATGTCAACGTAGGGGAGACCAGCCTCTGCGGCATGCTTGAGGTGACGCCACAGCTCAGGCGCCTCGGGCGTGGTGTTGTGCGCCGGCTGAGTGTCCTTGCCGTCAAACACCTCGATGCCGCCAATCACGCCGCACTTGGAGTACGGCTCGTCGCCGTCAAGAATGGCGCGCAGCATATACGAGCAGGTAGACTTGCCTTTTGTACCCGTAATGCCAATGGTTGTGAGCTTCTTGTCGGGGTGATCCGCAACGCCCGCGGCCGCGTAGGCCATGGCAAGGCGCACGTCATCCACGCAAATAGCGGCTACGTTTGGAGCCACTGCCTGCAACTCCTCCGCGAGCGACTGCTGACAGAGGTATGCAACAGCCCCAGCCTCTACCGCGCTCGCCAGATATGCTGGCGAGAAGTGCGCGCCCTTGCAGACAAACAGCGAGCCAGGGGTGACCTCACGAGAATCGCTTGCAACATCGGTAAGCTGTGCGTTTTGATCAACCGCGTCAAGATGCGCGGTAGTGTAATCGATGTTCTTGCTGGTAAAGAGCGCCAGGAGCTCGTGTAATGTCATCCTCAAAAGTCCTTCGATAGCTGTTTGGCGCAAGCACAGCGCCCCAAAGACAGTATAAATAGTTTAGCCGTCTGACCCCACTTGTGCTGGCGACAGTGCAACTTTCTTGGTCCTTGCATGCCAGCGTCACACCCTCATGGCGAGAAAATCGTCGAAGTTGCTTGACTCTCTGTGGCTGTGGAGGTATAGTACTTGTTCGCGCAAGCGTTTACATTGCGGGGTGGAGCAGTCTGGTAGCTCGTCGGGCTCATAACCCGAAGGTCGTAGGTTCAAATCCTGCCCCCGCGACCATAAGAATTTCAAACCCGCCATCGGCGGGTTTTTTGTTAGCAATCAGCGCTGCTCAGGCGGCTGTCTTAGCAGACTGTTGGGCAAGCCACCAACATCACCTCCGGCAATTAAACGCCCTCTACGCATCAAAGCCAAAGTTCAGCAAACGCTGCAATCTCAGCTCAAGACCCTTGTGATGATCGTAAGAATCCAACATACGTTGATACTTCGGGGCAGCAGCCGCCAGCTTCTCTACCAGCGCGTCTGTTGTCTGCCTCACTGAGCGTAGAGGCTCAGGATGGTTTTTACCTTCGTTTTCACCGCTTGCGATGCACCAGCGAATGTCCGCCCGCACATGGCTCGTATCAAAAGTTTCAACAAAACCGGGAAACCACGTACTTGGGCTAGCAAGAAGATACTGGTCAAAGCGGCAGGTTGTCTGCATCTCAAAAAGGCTGCACAACCCTGATAAAGAATACCCAAGCAGTGTGATAGGACACGTATCCTCTGCAGTATGAGTAGCTAGAGCAGCGTACTTCTCGACAGCTGGAAGTACGACATCTGAAAGAAATTCTTTTCCAAGCCCTTCAAAATTTGGAACTTTTGTGCGCACACTAGATGCCGGCCAAGGGGAATAGCAGGCTTGATCAGATGGTGCGGTAATGGTGAGGCATTGGGGGAGCTTGGTAGCGTCAAGTTTCCCAGAAGCAAGAAGCGCAGCTATCTTGGGCATAAGCAGCGAGCCATGGAGAACAACAAGAAGACCTGGAACTTTGGAACGTTCTCCGATAGTGATTGTACTGTCTGGTAGAGCCGATAAATCCATGAAGTTCCTCGTCTGTTATTGCCTGTTGGTGCCGGCGTCGTCTCGTAGCAGCCGCCTCGCGGAGAGCATCCCATAGAAGGACGTAGGTATTTTAAGCATTTTTCAACTCGCAGTCTTCTCACAACTCAAAAAGTAATATATAGTTAACTTTCAAAAAATCCGCTGCTTCTGTGTAACGCGCATTGTACGTTGTACGTTGTGCGCAAAAACGCAGCGTCACTTTAGAGGGGTATCGTATGATAAGAAAAGCCGGACCGTTCCGTCTTTTCATGGGCGTTCTCGTTGCAATTCTGGCAGCGAGCATTGTAATAACTTCAACGATGGGCGCTATTGGCGTGTCCCTACAAGACGCATATGCCGTGCTGACACATCATCTTTTTGGCATGCCGCTACCGGAGGCTTTAGCTGCAGGAGGACCTGTCGAGAAGGTCGTTTGGTCGCTGCGCTTTCCCCGCATCATCTTAGGAGTGGTAGCTGGAGCTGGCCTTGCGCTTGCGGGTGTTGTCATGCAAGCGTCAGTTCAAAATACCTTGGCTGAACCGTATATTTTGGGCATTTCATCAGGAGCTTCGTGCGGAGCCACCTGTGCCATCATGCTTGGAGCCGGCGCGGTAAACGTTGTGGGAATTTCTTCGGTGCCGCTGTTCTCGTTTATTGGCTCAACAATAGCCACGATTGGCGTTTTGTTGCTGGCATCTACCGGCGGCCATATGACGTCATCAAAGCTTGTTCTCTCGGGCATGATTTTGAACGCTCTGTTCACGGCGCTGTCTAATTTCATCATCACTATTGCTGCTAACGCTGAGGGCATGATGGATCTGAAGTTTTGGACCATGGGCTCCTTGGCGCGAGCAAGCTGGGGAAATGTTGGCGTTTCTGTTGTCGTAGTACTTCTCGTCAGCGTGTTTTTCCTCACACAGTTCCGCTCCCTCAATGTGCTTCTGATGGGAGACGAGGCTGCTACAACGCTTGGCCTCAATACTAATTTGTGCAGATGGGCATATTTGACCATTTCTGCGCTCATGGTTGGCACGCTTGTTTCATCAGTGGGAACCATCGGTTTTGTTGGTCTTATCATTCCGCATATTGCGCGCTCGTTTGTTGGGTCCGATCACCGAAGGCTGGTGCCAACTGCGCTGGTACTGGGAGCTATTTTCATTCTCTGGGCAGATGCTTGCGCTCGTACCGTCCTAGGCAACACCGAAGTTCCTATTGGCATTTTGACCGCTGTGGTTGGCGCGCCGTTCTTTGTCTACATCATGGTTGCCCGCAACTACAGCTTTAGGGATGGTGAGTAGCATGCGCCTTGAAGTGCAAAATGTATCGGTCACCATTCACAACAAGCCGATTGTAAAGGACGTCTCGCTTAGCGTGGCAGATGGCGAGTTTGTGGGCATCCTCGGTCCTAATGGATCCGGCAAGTCAACGCTTCTGCGAGCAATTTATGGTATTGGCCATCGCTATGACGGGCAGATCCTGTGGGACGGACGAGACGCCACTGAGATATCACGACGTGACTTTGCGCGTAAGGTTGCGGTTGTAAGCCAGTTTAACTCGCTGTCTTTTGACTTTACCGTTCGCGAGATTGTGTCGTTGGGACGCAGTCCTCATCAGTCGGCGCTGTCAAAAGAGACCGATCACGACGAGTCAATCGTTTCTGACGTCATTCAGAAAGTTGGCCTTTCTCGCTTTGAGGACCGCTCTTTTGCCACGCTTTCAGGTGGCGAGAAACAACGTGTCATGTTGGCTCGTGCGTTGGCTCAGGAACCAGAGTTTTTGGTGCTTGATGAGCCTACTAATCACCTTGATATTACGTACCAGATTGATATTTTGCGACTTGTTCGCAATCTTGGTATCAGCTGCCTGGCTGTTTTGCATGACATTGTGATGGCAGCTCACTATGTCGACCGCCTGTATTTCTTACAAGAGGGGACTATTGTTTCCGAGGGAACACCTGAGGACATTGTGACCCCTGAGCTGCTTGCTGATGTGTATGGCGTTGAGGGCATGGTACGCCCATCAACTGCTGGAAACGGTATCAGCATTGATTACGTGTATTAATCGCCTGTTGAGTATCAACAGATGAATGAAAGGATATCCGATGGATCCTCGTGTAAGTTCAAATCTCTTTACGAGAAGGAATTTTTTGAGCATTGCGGCAGGGTTTGCTGCAACTGCTGCTGGACTGGGTCTTACTGCGTGCAACAATGCACCGTCTAGCCCATCTACCCCTGCTACAGAAGAAAAGAAATCGGCCAATACGAGCTACCCAGTATCGTTCAAGCTCTATGACGGTGACGGCAACGAGTTTGAGGCAAAGTTTGACAAGGCTCCTGAGAGTGTTGTTACCTTGACAGATTCCGCAGCCGAGATTCTGCTGCGTCTGGGCCTTGGCTCCAAGATTATTGGTACTATCAAGCCCGATGCACCAATGCCTTCAGATATTGCTGACGAGTATGCGAACATCAAGCAGCTGGGCGATAAGAAGAGCCTTTCTCGCGAGGTTGTTGTTGCCGCTAATCCAAACCTTATTGTGGGACGCTCACGTCTCTTTACTTCAAAGGACCAGACTTCTCCAAAGGATTACGCTGACCTAGGCATTTCTGTCTATACACAGCTGGCATCTTCTGAGCAGGGCGATCCAACGCTTGCCGGAATTATCTCTGATATTAAGAACCTTGGAGCTATCTTTGATGTTCAGAGCAATGCCGACACTTATACCGCTGACCTGCAGAAGCGCCTTGATGCCATTAACGAGCGCGTTAAAGCACACGAGAAAGATGCAAAGAAGACCGTGCTGGTTATGACTAACCTCAAGGACGGCACGTTTGGCCTCTTTGGCGGTAGCGAGAAGAGCCTTGAGTTTACTATCATCGACCAGCTTGGAGCTACTCCTGCTACAACCCAGTCTGCAAACGGCCTGACGTATGAGAATCTGATTAAGTTCAACCCTGACGTCATTATTTACGTTACCGCAGAGCGCAATAAAGCAACTGACGCTGTAGCTAAAGACACTCTTCTGGGCGAGAGCTCCCTGCAGAACGTCCCTGCTATTGCCAACAAGAGCATCGTAGAGATTCCATATTCTGAGTACATTGATTACTCGCCACGTGCATTTGATTCTGCCGAGAAGATCCTTGAGGTTCTGTATCCTCAGAAATAGACGTATTGAACATACGCGCTATTTGAACATGCGTACTGCAGAGACCAAGCAGGAACTTTGTTTCCTGCTTGGTCTTTTCTTTATACTATTGAAAGAAAGAAAAGAGATTCCTAAACAGATAGAAGAATCCTTATGAACTATGTCCAAAAAGTTCCCGTTGCTATTTGCGGTGTTGCCTTAGGTTTTGCGGCACTTGGAAATCTTTTTAAGACTTCTTTCGAGGGTCTTTATCTTGCCTGTGGCATACTCTCTATTGCTCTTTTAGCTCTCTATACCCTCAAATTTATGGTGTCTACAAAAGTTGTGTTACGAGAGCTCTCGGATCCAATTGGACTTTCAGTTGCTGCAACATATCCGATGGCAGTTATGCTGATTTCGGTGTATATGAAGGCTGATATTGGTGATGTAGCACAATTGTTTTGGTTTGCAGGAATTGCGTTACACATCCTGTGCATAGCTCTCTTTACTTCTCGATATATTGCAAAATTTGATTGGGAGAATGTGCACGCCAGCTGGTTCATTGTGTATGTAGGCATTGTTGTTGCAAGTGTTACGGCGCCGGCGTTCAACTTTGAAGCAAGTGTTGGTACGGTTGCATTTTGGTTTGGATTTATCTGCCTTGTGGTGCTTTTTATAGTAGTGAGCATTCGGTATGTTAAATATGGGCCAGTTCCTGATGCTGCTGAGTCGCTCGCTTGTATCTATGCAGCTCCAACAAGTCTTTGCATTGCAGGATATATTCAATCTATTACGCCAAAGTCCGTTCCGTTTCTTTTGGTTATGCTGGCAATCGCTTCACTTATTTATGTGGTTTCTTTTGTGTGGTGCATCAGGTGTCTTACAAAACCATTCTTTCCTAGTCACGCTGCGTTTACGTTTCCTTTTGTAATTTGTGTTATTGCGTGTACACAGATATCGGCATACCTGGCTGAACTCGGCCAGCCCCTCCAATGGCTTGACGGAATAGCCACTGTTGAAACGTTGCTTGTAGCAGGGCTTTGCATTGTTGTGCTTGTACGATTACTTGCGTACGTGCGTGATCAGACTTTAGGGCTATAGGTACGAGTGACTTGAGATAATGTTTGTATTTGATTTGACAAGAGCTATTAATTTTAAGTAATAAGTACCCAAAGGTTGCTATCGTTAAATTTTCAGTTTTTAATTTCGTATTGAGTATTTACCATATGAAGTAAAGTTACATCGTTTTTTTGTAATGTGACTAATATAAATAGGAAGTAGAGGGATGATATGTCGAGTAGTGATGAAGAAAAAAAGCCGATTGACGACAAATTTGAAAAAACGATCGAAATAGTCTTTGGAGAAGATATCTTGAAAGATAAGGAGCTTCTAGATAGATATGAGAATGTAATTGAAAAAAGAGAAGAAAATTTAAAAAATGGAAAAGCCGAAGATGGTTGTGGGAAATACGGAGATGATTCTACAACAATTGAACTTATGTTATATATAAGAAAATTAATGAGAGAAGAAAAATTAATCCCATCTGTTCCATTGGAAAACTATATACAAAGTCAGCCCTTAACGATAGAAAATTTAAAAAATTTTGTTGTGCTTGATGGTAAAACTAGAAGTTGGTTAACGGCGAGATATAAGAAAGAATATCCCATCTCCTATGGTTCAGAGCCAGAATCTCACTCATGGGATTATTTTGATGACGGTTGGGATTATTCTAAGTATCTGGAAGAAAATTCTTTAAATGCCGATAAAGAATGGTTTTTTGAATTTGAAGACAAGCATGGTCATAAAGACAGGCTTGGTCATATTTACTACAATGAATTAGATCATTACTTAACTTATTTGGTATATGCATTACGAACTAATAAAAAATGTGACAGAAGTAAAAAAGGTGTAAATATAAAAAAAGATCTTAAAAATAAATAAGAACATCTTAAAGAGAAATAGAACATCTGAAAAATTTCTAAGTCGTTAAAAACCCATAAGTTTCATTTAGCAAAAGATACATGTAGTCATATCCAAAAAAGTGGTGTAAGGAAATAGCCTTACACCACTTTTTGAGACGTAATTAGTAATATTATATTAAGTATAAATTATCAGAAGAAAAATTAATTTTAGAAGAAACGATTAAGCCTATAGAATAATTTTAAACTTAAAAAATAGTGAACGGGAGGCTAAAATGCGATTATCGAAGATCAAAATTAAAAACTACAGATTGCTTATTGATGCCGAATTAGATGTCGATACAAAAACAACCCTTATTGTTGGTAGGAATAATACTGCCAAGACTTCCTGTAGTAACTGTATCAGTACCGTGATGCAAGGAAAAAATTTTTCATATAATGATTATCCTATATCAAAGAGAGAAAACCTCTACAACTTGTTTTTTCAGTTCATGGAGGAGAAATTAAGTTATGAAGATCTCTGCAGAGGAATAGAACCTATTTCTATAGAGTTTGTAGTTGATTATTCATTGGATGATCCAGATACAAAATTGGGGGCATTATCACCTTTCATTATCGACGTTGATGTGGATACCACCACAGCGTTAATTCATGTGGAGTATCAGTTGAAAACTGACGAAGGCAAACTGCGAGAACTGTTTAAGGATAGTTGCTATAGTAATGATAAATTTGCTCCCCAAACAGAGGAAATGCACGCTATACTTGCAAGCAATTTTTCGAGGTTGTTTGACTTAATTATCTATGCGGTTAATCCAAAGAATTTAGAAGATCGGCAAGTTAAAAGTCATGGAGAACTTAAAGACCTTTTCCCTTATTATCCGATTCCCGCAGAACGCATACTTGGAGAAGATGGTACTCAAAAGAACGAGTCTCTTAGTTCGTTGATTGCGGACTATTTCAGCTTGAACGAGGAAGATTTGACACCTGATATAGCAGAGAAAGTCAAGGAACTTCGTGCAGTAGTTGATGGTGCAAACAAAAATGTGCAAAAAGAAAGCGATCGAATACTCAGTGACTTGGTTAGCAAGGCAGTTGGTTTTGGTTATCCTAATGTTGAAGAATTGCAGCTTGGTGTTACTACTGAGTTAAAAATTGACGATCAAATAAAAAACCAGACACGGCTTTCATATTGCTCTGGCACCGGTGACGAAAGCCTGCCCAGCTCCCATAACGGACTAGGGTACAAGAATTTGATTAAAATGGAATTTCTCTTGGCTGCGTTTGCACGAGATATTGAGAAAAAGGGAGATGCCTGCATTCCATTATTGTTCATTGAAGAACCAGAATCACATATGCATCCTCAAATGCAGCATGCGTTTGCGGAGCACTTAGAAAAATTCCTCGATAAAATTACAACTGTTCACATTCAGACGTTTTTAACTACTCACTCTGCACATATAGCTAATACTGTGGATTTCTCTAAAATCCGGTATGCGCAAAAGTCTAAATCTGGAGTTGTTTATAAAAACCTCGATACTTTTTCGAAAGAAAATACAGACAACATGAATTTCATCAAGAAGTACCTTACACTTAGTAGATGCGATTTGTTCTTTGCAGATAAGATTATTTTTGTTGAGGGCGCTTCGGAGCGGTTGCTGCTACCGGACATGATAGAGAAATGTGAGAAAGAAAAACTGTTTGATTCAGAAAAGTATAAACTGCCCGCACAGTATTACGCTTTAATCGAAATTGGAGGAGCATACGCATACAAATTCATACCTTTTGCAAACTTCCTCGGACTCCCTTGCTTAATCCTTACTGATATCGATTCTATGATGGATGGCAAAAAAGCTGTTGTCAGCAAAGGTAAGACCACCTCCAATGCAACAATAAAATGGTGGATGAGCAAAATTAAGAATATTCCACAGAATAGTAAAGACAAGATTTACCTTACGGATATCACCGCTGCAACAGATGCAGAAAAAACTCTGGGAAAATGCCATATTGAATATCAAACTTTGGAAAATGGGATATGTGGCAGATCTTTGGAAGAAGCCATCATGAATGTGAATCGTAGTCATTATGGGTTCACAAAACCTGTTGCCGAAGAAGATTTGGAGTTTACTGAGAAAAGCAAGACGGACTTTGCGCTCAATCTGATTTGCAATAATCCCAATTATTCTATTCCTCAATATATTAAAAATGGTTTAATATGGCTTAATCAGCAGCGAGTTCTTGAATGAGGAGGTGTTGAGAATTGTCTAAGAATTATGAATGTTTAAATTATAACATAGCTAAAGCGGAAGCAGACAAAGTCGACGAACAAATAATTTCTGCACTCAAAGCTGGACGTAGTTTCCGCGTGGAGGCTGGCGCTGGTTCTGGAAAAACCTACTCACTAAACCGTGTAATCGAATGGATTCAAGCAAATAAGTGGAATGATTATCGCCGAAAAAAGCAGAATGTAATATGTATTACATATACAAATGCAGCTGTTGATGTGATTTCGCAGCGCTTATCCCAAGATTCATTTATTCTTCCGTCGACAATCCATTCATTTGCTTGGAATGCAATCAAGCAGTATCAAGGTACCCTTATTAGCATTATCGAAAACGATGCGTCATTAGCAACAACGGAAACGGACTTCAGCAAGGTGTTTGAGATTCGTTATACTTTAGGACATCGTTATGTATCCCAAGGAGTTCATTACTTGCACCATAATGATGTTTTGAATCTTTTTTGTACTCTGCTGGATAATGCAAAATTTCGCCATGTTTTCTCTGACAATTACCCGTTGATTTTAATTGATGAATACCAAGATTCCTACAAACCGATTATCACACGTTTTATAAACTTTTTTATTGCAGAAGGAGTAGGTCCACAATTTGGTTTTTTCGGAGATGCATGGCAAACTATTTACCAAACCAACAACGCTTGCGGTGCGATAGAGCACAGCAATCTTCAGGAAATCAAAAAGGGTTCAAACTTTAGATCAGCTCCCAGAATTGTAAAGCTATTAAATGATATTCGCCCAGATTTACCACAACAATCTGCAATAGATAATTTTGAAGGTGAAGTAGTTGTTGTGACTTGCGATGATTTTTCTGGAGAACGTCGAACAGAACGTACATTCAAAGACGATCTCCCCGCAGAAGAACTGAAATCCAGACTGTTCCATCTTTCAGAACACATCAAGAAAAACGTGTCAAAGGATGAAAATATCAAAATTTTGATGATTACTCATAAGGTTCTTGCCGCACAGCAAGGATATGAGCGTCTATTAGCAATTATTGATAATGGACTCCGAGATAAACAAGATCCATTTTTGCTATTCTTCATGAATACTGTCGAACCGATATATAAAGCACTCAGCACATCAAATATGCAACTTCTGTTTGATACGCTTGGAATCAGACGATATCCTATCACGAAAAAAGCTGAGAAGATGAAATGGAAAGAGTTTGAGTCGCAGCTAAAGAAAGCCCGTAATGGCAGAGCCATTGATGTTATCAACACTATCGTAGAAACAAAGTTGGTGCCTATTCCATCATTGGTTGATGGATACTACCATCTATATTTTGATGCCCCTGATACAACCTATGGATTGGATGCAACAATCCGGGATGTTTTAGATTTAGATTACAGTCAATTTAAGGCGGCAATTGAATTTCTGTACCCTGAATCAGAGTTTTCGACAGAACATGGTGTTAAGGGCGAAGAATACGATAATGTTATCTTCGTTATCAGTAAAGGATGGAACCAATACCAATTTGAGACTTATGCACCTATGATAACTGGGAAAGTTCCAATACCAGTAGATAAAGAGGCATCATATGAACGAAATAGAAATTTGTTTTATGTATGCTGCTCAAGACCAAAGAAAAGATTATTTTTATTTGTTTCAATACCTCTTAATTCCACTAATTCCACTTTTAGAAATTTTCTAATCGATATAGTTGGATCAGAAAATATTTATACATTTAATGAATACTTAGATAATAAAGCTAAATAAAATGATAGTTTGGACAAATCTGAAAAGAAAGTTGTTTCTTTACTTATTGAAGATCCAGCTTCCACTTCAGATGAGGTGCAATCTAAATTGGTTTAACAAAAAGAACTATAGAGCGAACATTTATTTCTTACAAAATGAAAAAGTCATCGAAAGAATCAGAACAAAACGTGATAGAAGATGGTTTGCAATAAAATAGGAAAATAATCCTCATAGATATATTTTATGTTGATGTTTATATGCGGAAGTTTGGACAAAAATTCGCATGTTGAGTTGTGAGGGATGACCGAGAGGGAGGCTTGAGATTTATTTCTGTTCTCGCATTAAATCAAGAAACGCATCAGGTGCATTACTGGTCGAATTCCAAATCTTTGGAAATCCCCATGCTGTCAGAAGTCTCATAACTGATGGAAAGTTTTCTGGGTATGCATTACGTCCAGCATTTGATAGCAAGCCATTCTCTAAAACCGCCTCAAATTCCCACGTAAATGGAGGTCTGCCATTAGTTGGAATAGACTCATAGGTATTCTTCCAGTCAAGAATTCCGGCATCTAAAAATCCACCTAATAATTCACATGATGGTTTGTAGTTTGACTTACATTCTTCGTAGGACACATCATCTGGCCAGTATCCATACCAATCAAGGAGACCAATAGACTGTTCTGGTTTCTCGCCAATTTTATAGAATCCATACCACCCTGCACCATAACAGCCATCTCTGCGACTGTGTTGTTCAATTCTCAAACAAATTTTTTGGTTTGGCGTATCGCCAACATGTATCAAAAATGACAGTTGCGAACTATTAAGTAGCAGTGTTTTTTGTTTTTCTTCTTCAGGGGTTGTATTAAGCCATGGAAGCAGTGACAAAATGGTCTCATGCTCCGCTTCAGATTGCCCCCAACCCTTAAAGTTCATACCGTGGTTATTGCGTACATACATGCGCTTAATAACATATGGTGAAAAAACTTTTTGGCACCTAAAGTTATGAATCAACTCTCTACTCATTACAATTCTAATGAGCCCTCGTGAACCTCTATGCTTGCCTAGTACAGCGATTTTTTCGTATCCATCGCCCCATTGAACTGGAAAACAATAAACCTTTGTTCCAGGAGAAAAATGTCGCGTCCTATGAACAACGGTATGATCTTCTCCAAAAGGATGTTCGTCAATTACGTTTCCAACCAGACACCAAATCCATTCTGGGAGTTTATTTGTTTTTATATAATCCCAGTAATCTCCTTCTGTGCTCGGAGTAGTTTTCTTTTTTCTACGGCCAAAGTCATAGTCTGGTCCGAACATTTTCTTGATATGATCCAATTTGAATAGACATCTATCAAGAAGTGAACTTTCTGCTGCAGTATAGAGAAGTCCAACTCCTTTAGGATCTTCGGTAACGCACTTGGTGATGATTGCATAGATGCATTCTTCGTTTAAAACAAGCTCGTTAATACTAGAAAGTAATTCAGCATCGTCTGTAATATCTATGCCATAGCTATCAAGAATTTTTTGATAGCTATAAGCATTCTCTTGTTCGCGTATTTCGGAATTAAATAAACAA
>NZ_CAUSFQ010000022.1:0-16424 GCF_963530955.1 Lancefieldella parvula
GTTAGTACCTTCAAACTGACTCTCGTAAAGCTTGGCGTAGAAACCGCCTTGGGCCAAGAGCTCATCGTGAGTGCCTCGCTCAAGAATCGAGCCGTCCTTGAGAACAAGAATGCAATCGGCGCCTTGGATGGTAGAGAGCCTGTGGGCAACAACCAGTGAAGTTCTACCCTTCATGATGGTGTCAAACGCCTTCTGTACCAGCTGTTCTGTTCGCGTATCAATGCTTGAAGTCGCCTCGTCCAGAAGCAGAATAGGTGGATTGGCAAGCATCACACGAGCAATGCAGAGAAGCTGCTGCTGGCCCTGAGATAAAGATCCGCCAGACTCTCCTACCATGGTGTCGTAACCCTGAGGAAGCTGCTGGATAAACTCATGCGCCTGAGCCTTTTGAGCTGCGGCGATGATCTCTTCATCGGTTGCGTCTGGCTTTGCATAACGGATATTCTCTTTGATGGTTCCCTTAAACAGCCAGGTATCCTGCAGCACCATACCAAACTGCTCTCTCAGTGATGCTCGCGTGAGCTTTTGCGTATTGTGTCCATCCACGTAAATTGCACCAGAATCAATGCTATAGAACCTAAGTAGCAGGTTAATAAGGGTGGTCTTGCCGCAGCCAGTTGGGCCAACAAGAGCAATCTTCTGGCCAGGCTCTGCCTTGAATGAGATGTGGCTGAGTAGCGGGTGCTTAGGATCATAGGAGAACGCCACGTCATCAAACTCAATGGTGCCTTGTGGATTCTGGATGACTTCAGCGTCTACTGGATCAGGCTTGATTTCCTTTGCGTCGAGAAGATCAAAGACTCGACGAGCGCTTGCATAGGCTGTCTGAACCTGTGTAACAACTGCGGAAATGGCGTTAAAAGGCTTCATGTACTGGTTGGCATACGAGAGGAAGCTCTGTACCTGACCAATGGTAAGCACAGAAGGAACGCCCGTCAAAACGCAAATGCAGCCAAGTCCAGCTACCAGTGCATAAATGAAGTTGTTTACCAGACGCGTAGAAGGGTTAGAGAGCGAAGAGGCAAACTGCGCACGCTCTCCAACAACACGGAGTTTCTCGTTAATAGCTTCAAACTGCTCAATAATGGCATCTTTGTGGGCAAAAGCAGTAATAAGCTCCTGGTTAGAGACCATCTCTTCTGCGTATCCGCCAAGCTGACCCTGGTAGCCCTGCTGCTTGCTAAAAGATGAGCTTGCGTACTTGGTAATGCCGGAAGCAACAATAATAGAGAGCGGTGTAGCTAGAGCAACTACAAGGCCCATAGGAACCGACATAAAGAACATAAAGCACAAGGTTCCAATAATGGTCACCACGCCCGTAAGGAACTGCGTCAGGCCCTGCTGGAGGCCATCTCCTAGCTGATCCACATCGTTTACTACCCTAGAGAGCAAATCTCCCTGGGAATGCGTGTCAATGTACGAGAGCGGTAGATTTGACACCTTGGTATGTGCTGCCTCTCTGAGGTCACGGGTGACCAGGTAGGTGAGCTTATTGGTAGACCAAGAAGCAAGCCACTGCGTAGCGCTTGCAAGCAAAACTACCACCGAGAGCTGAGCAAGCGTTGGCAGAAGTGCTGCCTCGCCACCCTGCACTAGCCTTATCAGCTGGTCGATGGCGGCGCCTACAATGATGGGTACCCAGAGTTGCAAAAGCACGGTTGCAATTGAAGAGGCTGCCGCAAGAACCAGAAAACCTCCGTGAGGAGAAATCCATGAAGCTAGACGGCGCGTTACTTCTGCTGCAGACATAGAAATGACATCTACTGAGCCGCCCTTGCCATGCTCAGGCGCGCTTGATGCAATAGCGGAGGTGCTTCCGCCAGAATACATATCGGCCATTACTCCACCTCCTCGGGACGAAGCTGCGAGAGACAAATCTCTTTATAGAGCGGGCACGTGGCGAGAAGTTCTTTGTGTGTTCCCAGCCCCACTTGTTTTCCGTGGTCAAGAACAAGAATCTTGTCTGCTTGCATTACCGCTGCTACACGCTGCGAAATAATGATGCTTGTAGTGGTGGCGCTGAGCTTACGAAGCGCTGCACGGAGGTGTGCGTCCGTAGCAAAATCAAGAGCAGAGGCAGCGTCGTCCAAGATAACAATGCGCGGGTTTCCCACCAGGGCACGAGCAATGGTTAAACGCTGGCGCTGACCACCCGAGAAGTTCTTGCCGCCACGCTCAACAATGCTGTCAAGCTGATCGGGTTTCTCGCGCACAAAGTCTGCTGCTTGAGCAACCTCAAGGGCTGCCCAAAGCTCCTCGTCGGTAGCGTTTGAATTCTTCCAGCAGAGATTGGAGCGAATGGTGCCGCTAACTAGTGAGGTGTGCTGCGGAACGTAGCCAATGAGAGCACGAAGCTGCTCAAATGTGTAGGTTTTAACGTCTTGACCAAAGACGCTTACAGAACCGGTTTCCGTATCAAAAAGACGTGGGATGAGTGCGGCAAAGCTGGACTTACCAGAACCAGTTCCGCCGATGATACCCAGCGTCTGGCCAGCCTGAAGCGAAAGATTGATACCAGAAAGAGCAGGCTCTCCCCCGCCGTCGTAGACAAGCGAAGCATCCTTAAACGCTACAGCAGTGCCAACGAAGTCTGATTCTGTGAGGTTGAAATGCTCGTTTCCCTTATCAGAGAGCGCTGGCCTAGTGTTCAGAACTTCCATCACGCGTGCAGCAGACGCAGTTCCGCGTGTAATGATAATAACCAGGTTAGCAACGTAGCCAATAGCTAAAAGCGCACTGGTCATATAGCTGACAAGTGCCACCACGGTACCTTGGGATAGCGTACCCGCGGTAATCTGAGGGGCCGCAAGCCAAAGTGTTACGGCAATTCCCAGGTACATAACAAGGAAGGTCGCTGGGTTCAGTAGCGCTGAGTAATTTGCAGCATCAGTAGCCATTTTTGTCTGAGCAAGGACTGCTTCAGAGAACTGAACCCTTTCTTCTGACTCATGCCTAAATGCTCTGATTACACGAATACCAGAGAGCATTTGACGCATATATAAAGAAACGGTATCAAGGCGCTTCTGCAGCTCAGTAAAAAGTTCTGTAGATTTACGCGCAACAAAGAAGAAAATAGCAGCTACCAACACTGTTGCAATCAAGAAGACCATGCCAAGCTGAGCATCAAGCATAAGGGTGGCAATAATAGATCCAGCCGCCAAAATTGGCCATCTGACCAGCTGACGAATACCCAGAGCAACGCTAACCTGCACCTGGTTAACATCGTTGATAAGGCGGGTTACCAGCGTATCTGTTCCCAGTACAGAAATATCGGCACTTGAGAGCTCTTGAATCTTCTTAAACAGCTCATTGCGCAGGTCAGTTCCCGTGCGCTGAGAAACAATAGAAGCAATTTTCTGACAGACAAGCGTAAAACTAAAGCCCACAATTGCGATTACTACTAACAAAATACCGTAGCGAATAATGTCATACATGTTTGCCCCGTGAATTCCCAGGTCAATCATGCGAGCAATAATCAGCGGTGTGAGAAGATCCCCGATGACCTCAACGCCCTTACAAAGCAAGGCAACAAAACTCTTGAGACCATACTTTGGCCATACAAACCTAGAGAGCAACTCTCCCATTTACGCTTCACCAAGTTTCTCTGCTAGCGTTAGCCACTCGTCTTCCAGCTCCTTCAGCGCTGCTTCTGCGTCATCAAGCTGCTGCTGCAACTCCATTAAACGCTGCGCATCTGTCGCGTCAGCAGTGCTCATTTGTTCCCTAATCTGCTCAGGCAGTTCCTGAGCCTTGCCCATACGCCTCTCAATCGAGTCAAAGCGTTTCTTCATCTCGCGGCGTTCAGCGTTACTCAGTACCGCAGTACCCTGGCGAGAAGACCCGTCTACCTGCGGCTCATTTGTACCTAAGCATCCGCGTGTACCCGACAACTCCCCCGCTCTTCTCGCCGTTTGCTTTGCTGCATCAACAAGCTTGAGGTACTCGTCAACGCCGCCAGGAACGTGGCGAATGTGGCCGTCTATGAGGGCATACTGGTCATCGGTAACGCGCTCAATCAAGAACCGATCGTGGCTGACCACCAGAAGCGTTCCAGGCCACGAGTCCAGGAGATCTTCCAAGACGGCAAGCATGTCCGTATCCAGGTCGTTGCCTGGCTCGTCCAGCACCAGCACGTTTGGCTCTTCCAGAAGGACGCACAGAAGTGCCAAACGTCTACGCTGTCCTCCGGAGAGGTCTTGCAAGCGGTTGGTAAACTCTCGGCGATCAAAGCCCAAACTTTCAAGCAACTGTGTAGGGCTTTGCATCTTGCCATTTACCAGGTAACTTGTCTTGTACTGGCTAAGTAGTTCAAGAACAGTCCACGTCTCTTTTGTGGCAAACGTATCAATCTGCTGAGAAAGCCAACCAAATTTGACGGACTTGCCTACCTTTACCAGACCAGACGTTGGCTGCAGTTGCTGCGTCATCAGTTCAAGAAGCGTAGATTTACCAGCGCCATTCTCGCCCAAAATGCCATAGCGGTCACCTGGACCAATGAGCCACTCGACGTGCTTAATGACGTCTACCTGCGCATTTTGATCTGCTTCTGTTGTATGTGCGGTATTTTTGTAAGCAAACGAGACGTCATGCATCTCAATAACCTGCTTGCCTAGCCTAGAGACTGCCATGCGTTTGAGCTCAAGCGTGTTTCTAAGTGGTGGATCTTCGGCCAGAAGCTCCATGGCAGCGTCAATCCTAAACTTAGGCTTTGACGTGCGTGCCTTTGCACCATGTGCAAGCCAGTTAAGCTCTTTTCTAAGCGTATTCTGACGACGCTCTTCCATCACCGCTGCCTGTCTATCACGTTCAACTCGAGCTTGAATGTAGGCAGAATAGCCGCCGTCAAAAGGGTCAATAACGCCATCGTGGACTTCCCACATGTGGTCGCAGACCTCATCCAAGAACCAACGGTCATGTGTGACCAGAATGAGGGCGCCATTTCCCTCTGACCAGCGGTTTTTAAGGTGATTTGCAAGCCACTGAATAGCGTGAAGATCAAGGTGGTTGGTTGGCTCGTCAATAAGCATTAAATCCCAGGTACCCACAAGCAGTCGAGCCAAATCGCAGCGTCTACGCTGACCTCCGGAGAGCTCTCCTACCAGACCATTCCAGTCCAAGTCTCCAATGAGCTCATCAATAATCTTACGGATGCGAGCGTCAGATGCCCACTCGTACTCTGGCGTGTCTCCCACAACAGCACTGCAAACTGTCTGTGTATCAGAAAGTGAATCACTTTGGCCCATATAGCCTACTTGGATGCCACTTCTCCAAATTACGTTACCAGAATCGGGCTCAATTCTTTTGGCGATAAGATCTAAGAGGGTTGATTTTCCGTCACCGTTTTTACCGACAACGCCAATACGGTCACCCTCATTTACACCAATGGTTTGGTTGGTAAGAACCTTCTTACCAGGCCACTCCATAGAGATTTGTTCGCAACCTACCAGAATTCCCACTAGTTATCACCTAAAAAAGAACGAAGTAACGCAATTTCTTCTCCCCAACCAGAAAGCTCAGAATGAGGAGTTTCCAAAATCATAGGAAGCGTATTGATACGCGGATTAGTCACCACAGCTCGGAACGTTTCTAAGCCAATGAAGCCTTTGCCAATCTGTTCATGTCTGTCTTTATGAGCTCCAAGAGGATTCTTTGAGTCATTAAGGTGCAAGGCTTTTAGCTTTTCTAAGCCAACTATCTGGTCAAATGTATCTAGAACATCATCAAGATTTTCTACAATCTCATAGCCGCCATCATGAACATGGCAGGTATCAAGGCACACACCCATAAGCTCGGGGTGGTTTACCTTATCTAGAATTGCAGCAATCTCTTCAAACGTTTTACCAACTTCAGTGCCTTTACCAGCCATAGTTTCAAGAAGTACGGTGGTGTGCTGGCCTTCAAACAGGCAATCGTTAAGCGCGTCTGAAATCTGCTCAATTGCCACGTCAGAGCCTTGACCCACATGGCTACCGGGATGGAAATTGTAATAATTACCAGGCAGATACTCCATACGCTCAAGATCTTCTGTGAGCGCTCGACGTGCAAAATCTCTGGTTTCCTCTTTAGCCGAACATAGATTCATGGTGTAAGGAGCGTGTGCAACCAAAGGTCCAAAGTGATTGACCTCAAGAAGCTCCCTAAGCCTTGCAACATCAGCCTCATCTAGAGCCTTAGCGTTGCCACCACGAGGGTTTCTAGTAAAGAAAGCAAAGGTAGTTGCACCAATAGAAAGAGCATCCTTACCCATTGCCTCCCAGCCCTTAGCTGCCGAGAGATGGCATCCAATAAAAAGATCTTCTGGTTGCACGCTATGCACGCTCCTCAAGCATCTTGGCCACACGGTCCAAAAGCTCAGAGGCTACGTCAGCAAGTGGCAAAGTCTCAAGCTGTTCTACACCTTGAGGAGTTACAAAAGCCACACGGTCTGTATCTGAACCAAAGGTTGAATCTGACCTAGACACATCATTTGCCACAATCATGGAGCAACCTTTACGCTCAAGTTTAGCCTGAGCATGCTCCAAGACGTTATTTGTCTCTGCTGCAAAACCTACTACAACCTGGTCTTTCTTAGTCTTAGACAGGCTGGCGAGAATATCGGTGGTTTCTTTAAGGTCAATAGACTCAAGATACTCTAATGATTTCTTGAGCTTATGGTCTGCGGGATGAGCGGGCGTGTAGTCGGCAACAGCTGCCGTCAAAATAGCAACGTCAACGCTGTCAAAGACGCTTGCACAAGCCTCATACATATCTTCAGCAGATACTACTCTTTGCACGGTAACACCTTGAGGAGCCTCTAGGTGTGTGGGTCCAGAGATAAGGGTGACATCCGCTCCACGACTAGCTGCAACTTTAGCCACGGTATAGCCAAGTTTTCCTGTTGAACAGTTGGCAATAAAGCGAACTGGATCGATCTTCTCGTGCGTTGGTCCTGCGGTAATAAGAAGCTTTTCACCTGCAAGATCTTGCTTGGATGGCCCCGCGTCATTACCAGAAAGAACCTTCAGTGCAGCGTCTACAATCTGCTGTACTGGAGCAAGCTTTCCGTCTCCGGTATAGCCGCAGGCAAGACGACCTGACTCAGGCATAACCATGTGGATGCCGCGTTGACGGAGCAGTGCGACATTTGCCTGAGTGGCTGGATTTTTCCACATATGTGTATTCATGGCAGGAGCCACAAGAACTGGTGTATGAGCTGCTAGAAGCGTTGTGCTTGCAGCGTCATCAGCTATACCATGAGCCATTTTTGCCATGATATTGGCAGTAGCTGGTATAACTACCATGCAATCTGCCCAGTCAGCAAGGTCAACGTGAGCAACTGGAGTTTCGGCATTGTTGTAGAGCGACTGCACTACCTCATGATGCGTTAATGCTTCAAAGGTAGTCTTTCCTACAAATTGAGTTGCGTCTTCTGTCATAACAACACGAACGTCACAGCCTGCTTTCTGAAGGCCTCTGAGTACTTCGCAGGCTTTATATGCAGCAATTCCTCCGCACACCACAAGGCATACAGAGGACTGAGCGGTTTTATCTAACATAGCGATAAATTCCTTTATTCTTCAAACGCTGTAGAAGTAATAAGCATCCTGTGGCAATAAGGGCACTCAGCAATCTCGGAGCTGTGCTGAAGATCGTGGAATGAACTTGGTTGCAGTTTAACGCGACAGACACTTGGAACGTTTCCTACAAGGTGCTCAACTGCCAGACCCTTAAAACGTTTACGTGCAGCTTCATAGCGCTCAAGCGTGTCAGAAGAAATCTGAGCTGCAAGCTCTTCTCGAGATTTAGAGAGCTCAACAATCTCTGCGCGAAGAGCCGCAGAATCAATCTCAAGGGACTGAGAAAGGCTCTCACGCTCTTTCATAAGCTTTACCTGCAAGTCTTGAGCTGTCTGATAAGCCTTCTTGCACTTCTCAAGCTCTTCTGTTTTTGCTGCAAGTTTAAAATCGCACTTCTCGATATTCTTTGCCAAAGAAGAAAGCTGCTGGTCAAAGTCTCTAAGAGCACGATGATTAGTTGCAGTTTCTACAGCAGCAGAAACCTCTTCTGTCTTAAGGACATAATGGGCGCGCTGCTCATTGAGGTCAGAAATATCAATTTCTACGTCTTTTTTAACGCCAAGTACCTGTTTAAGCTGAGAAGCAATCTTTTTCTCTGCAAGTTGGGCGTTTTTAATCTTTTGAACCTGGGGCATTGAGGCCAAGTTGGATGCGAGTTTTAGCAGCTGCAAATCAATATCCTGGAGCTGCATCAGATTAACAGACTCACTCATAGGGCCTCCTCATATACGGTTACTCATCTAGTCTACCGTATATGAGGACGTATCAGACGCAGAACATAACTAATGTAGAGATTAGTATGTGAAAAATTTATCCAACAATCTGCAGCAAGGTTGCACAGAATGTATCAAGGTCTGCCTCAGAAACGCGCTCGTCAAAGGTTATGCGTAAGCTTCCTAGAGCCTCGTTTCTAGAGATGCCCATAGCCGAGAGAACGTGGCTTGCGTCAAGTGAGCCTGAAGAACAAGCAGAGCCAGCTGAAACTTCATAACCTGCCTGGTCAAGCTTTAAGATAAGCGTCTCGGAATCCATTGAGGGAACCATAATGCTTACCGTGCCAGGCATGTGATCTTTGCCGGCGTAAGCCTCTGTAGTTGGCTTAATCTTGGGAGAAGCGCAAAGAGTCTCATATACCTTATTGGCGCGCGCAGAAACGCTCTCTTGCGTTTTGGAAAGGTTATCCAGGCACCACTTGGCAGCTGCCGCAAAAGCGAGGGCACTACGAACGTCCTGAGTACCATGGCGTCTACCAGACTCTTGTCCCCCGCCGTAACTTTGTGCCTTAAAGGGAACCTTAGAACGCATAAGCACCGCGGCAATACCCAGAGGTCCACCAATTTTATGGGCAGCAACAGTCAGAGCATCTACATCTGCTACCTCAAGAGGAATACGACCAAACGCCTGAACAGCGTCAGTATGAAAAAGAGCACCCACCTTATGCGCAGCTTGAGCAAGGTCTGCAACCGGCTGGATAACACCCGTCTCATTATTGGCATACATCACAGAAACAAGAGCTACCGACTGATCCAAAAGACCCTCAAGGGCTGAAGCCTCAATCTTTCCCTGACGGTTAGGCTGAGCAATTCGTACCTCAAAGCCCTTCTCGCGAAGAACAGGCGCAAGATCCAAAATAGAATCGTGTTCAATGGCCGAGAAAACCACCGTGTTGCGCTTGTGGTCTTTGTTGCGAATACCTTCTGCTATTCCAAGAACAGAGAGGTTATTGCCCTCAGTTCCTCCAGAGCAAAAGACCACGTCAGGAGCCCTAAACTTACCACCTACTGCACGTGCGATGACGCCACGAGCTCCATCAAGCTCTCGCGCCGCTTGACGACCAAGCGAGTGCAAAGAGTTTGGGTTCACCCCAGCAATAGGTGAAGCCTCATAGGTTTTCTCGGCATCAAGCGCTTCTTGGCGCATTGGTGCTGAAGCTGCATAGTCTAGGTAAACGTAATCCATAGTATGTTTCTGTTGATTCAATCTTGGTAGTTTATATGCAAATAATGCTTGAGAGTGCAGCCTAGCCCTGAACGGTAAGAGCAGACTCGCCAGCAGCGCGGATTGCCTGGATAGTTGCACCGCGATCTTCCTGGCCAAACACAGCACTACCCGCAACAAGCATATCAGCGCCAGCGGCTACAACATCGGCTGCGTTAGCTGAGCTAATGCCACCATCAACCTCAATCAGAGGATGAACGTTGTGCTTACGGCAGAGCTCTTTGAGAGCCTTCAGCTTCTCAATTGAGTGAGGAATAAACTTCTGACCACCAAAGCCAGGATTAACCGTCATGATAAGCACCAGGTCAAGATCTTCGATAAGATCCTCAAGAACGCTTACGGGAGTACCAGGGCAAAGTGAAATACCAGCTTTAGCGCCGGAATCCTTGATAAGGTGAACAAGACGATGAGCATGAACCTCGGCCTCGTAGTGGAAGGTGACAACGTCAGCACCACGGTCTAGGAACAGAGGTGCAATCTCAGCTGGATTGGTGACCATCAGATGGACATCAATAGGCAGCTCAGAGGACTTTTTGCAGTACGAGAAAATATCTGGACCAAATGAGATATTAGGAACAAAGTGACCATCCATCACGTCGTAATGGATGTAGTCAGCGTTTGCAATTGAATCAAGCTCGCTCTTAAGCTTGGAGAAATCTGCAGATAGAACAGATGGTGCTACCAGGACGTTATTCATCAAACTCTCCTATCGAGTCATTCCATAAAATTCTTCCTTTGGAAGGCGGTTTGTAAGGCGAGAAGTAATTTCTTCTGGTGTAGCACCTTCGTAAAGTACAGCGTGAACAGCTGCAGTAATAGGCATCTCAACGCTCATCTGCTGACCAAGCTCATAAAGACCAATGACAGCCTGAGCACCCTCAACAACCATACCGGTCTCTTCCTGATAAGACTGAAGCGTCTTACCCTTGACCAAAGCCTCTCCAAATGTTCTATTTCTAGAATGCTCGGAGGTACAGGTTGCTACCAGGTCTCCCATTCCTGCAAGACCCATGCAGGTGAGTGGGTCTCCGCCAATAGCGCATACCACGCGTCCTAGCTCTGCTAAGCCACGTGTCATAAGTGCTGCAAGAGCGTTATCACCGTTGCCCAGACCAACAGCAATACCACAGGCAATAGCAACAACGTTTTTGGCAGCAGCACAAGCCTCAACACCGCGTACGTCAGAGCTAACGTAGGTTCTGAAGTATGAACGAGAAAGCAACGTCTGGAAACGCTTAGCAACCTCGGCGTCTTCAGATGCTACAACTGCTGCAGAAATTCCCTGTTTAATGACCTCTTCAGCGTGGTTTGGACCGGAAAGTACGGCGATTCTTGCAGGGTTTCCAAGCTCGTCAGCAGCTACTTCGTGCATAAGCTTGTGAGAACCTGCTTCCATACCCTTGGAGAGGATCAAAACATCAACCTCTGGATCAAGATATGGTGCGCAAGCAGCACAAACAGAGCGCAAAAACGCGGAAGGAGCAGCCATAACAACAGCATCTACACCGGTGAGAGCCTCAGCCTCACTAGTGGTAGACACAATATTGTGTGGAAGCTCAGAATCAGAAAGATGTCTGCAGTTGACGTGCTCTTTATTGATGGACTCGGCAACATCGGCCTCCCTGGACCAGATGATTACCTCATCAGAAGTTGAAGCAAGAAGTGTTGAAAGCGCGGTACCCCATGATCCCGAACCAATAACAGCAACTTTTTTCATGATTAGTTGTCCTTTTTCTTTTCGCCGAAAGAGAATTTAGACTCACTACCAGCATTAAGACGATTGATATTCTCGCGATGAGCCCAAATAACTGCCGCTGCTACCACAAACACTGGAATAGTAGCTACGGGATCCATGCCAAATAGCAGGCAGAATAGTGGAATGGCAACAGCTGCGCCAATGGAGCCAAGCGATACGTACTTAGTTGGTAAGGCAAGCGTAATAAACACCGCAAGAGCTACCAGAGCAGCAAGTGGATTTACTGCAAGGCCACCGCCAAATCCAACAGCAATTCCCTTACCGCCATGGAAATGAAGCCAAGGCGAGAAAATATGACCAAGAACACCCCAGGCATACACACAAGATATGAGGAGCTCAGCCTCGGCTGGATCATTTCCCGAAACCAGAGGAGTAAATCCCTGGGCTCCCAAGAACCAACGAACCAGCATGACGCTGACAATGCCCTTACCTGCATCGCAAAGAAGTGTAAGAATAC
This sequence comes from Lancefieldella parvula, assembly GCF_963530955.1. Lineage (GTDB taxonomy): Bacteria > Actinomycetota > Coriobacteriia > Coriobacteriales > Atopobiaceae > Lancefieldella > Lancefieldella parvula_A. The sequence goes on from NZ_CAUSFQ010000022.1 coordinate 11,768, forward strand.
CTGCGGCTTTACCAGCATTTCTTGCAACATTGGTGGTGCCAATGTTTCCTGATCCAAGCTTGCGAATGTCTTCATGAGCCATAACACTTGCAATAATCAGGCCAAATGGAATGCCGCCAAGTCCAAATGCAATTAGTCCAAAAATCAGAGCAACAACAATTCCAGACATTAGTTAGATTCGACCTTCTTACGGAACTTCAAACGAATAGGTGTACCAATCAGAGAGAACTTCTCGCGAAGCCTGTTCTCAATAAAGCGCTCGTAGTTGTCTTCAACAAGGTCTGGAGCATTGCACCAGAACGAGATAACAGGAGGCTTAGAGCCCGTCTGAGTAGCGTACTGAATCTTAAGGCGACGGCCTCGGTCAGAAACCGTGTGTCCGCCTTCTCTAATCTGGGCGAGAAGCTCGTTGAGCTCGGAAGTCTTGAGCTGAAGTGCGCGGGATTCTGCAGCCGAAAGAGCAGCGGCAAGTACCTTATCAATAGCGCGGCCAGTAAGTGCAGAAACGTTGATGGAAGCAATCCAAGGTGCAAAGGCGAGGCGCTTTGCTACAGAGACTGCTACCTCATCGCGCTTTGCCTCAGAATCAATAAGATCCCACTTGTTAAGCAGGAGCACCAGCGCGCATCCACGCTCTACGGCCATGTTTGCAAGTTTCTGGTCCTGCTCGGTTACGCCAACAGAGGCGTCAACAACAAGAAGACAGACGTCTGCGCGGTCCATTGCCTGCAGGCCTCTAACCAGACTGTAGTACTCAACATCCTCGTGTACCTGGCTCTTTTTGCGAATACCCGCGGTATCAACAAGACGAATGGGAGTTCCCTTCCATTCAATCATGGTGTCAATAGCGTCACGCGTAGTACCAGCAACATCAGAAACAATGGAGCGCTTTTTATTTGCCAAGCGATTTGCAAGTGATGATTTACCAACATTTGGACGGCCAATAATTGCCAGGTTGAGAATGCCGTCATCCTCTGGCTCTTCATCTACCTCTGGAAATGCGTTGACAATATCATCCAGTAAGTCACCCGTACCGTGACCATGTGAAGCAGAAAGAGGCAAGGGCTCACCACAACCAAGTGCATAGAAGTCCCAAAGACCATCCTGCTCTGTTGCAGGGTTATCTTTCTTGTTGACAACCAAGAACACGGGCTTGGCGCTCTTGCGGACAATGCGTGCAACCTCTTCGTCTTCATCGGTAACGCCGGTAGAGCCGTCTACCACAAAAACGATGACATCTGCTTCTTCGCATGCAAGAAGCGCCTGCTCACGAATGTGTGGAGCAAAACGATCCTGCGATTTAATTGACTCAATACCGCCGGTGTCAATGAGCTTAAACTCACGACCATTCCAGTCAGCGTCGTGATATGAGCGGTCTCGGGTTACTCCCCTAGATTCGTGCACGATTGCATCGCGTTTCTCGGCAATTCTATTTACCAGCGTGGACTTACCAACATTTGGGCGTCCAACAATAGCTACAATGGGCTTAGCCATGTCTCACCTTTCATTCAGTTGGTTTAATAATACCAGCAATACGTGGCTAATCCCACTCTTTGAGCGCTTTAATGCACGACTTGGCAATGTTTGTGGGACCAGGAATTGACATGATGACTTTTGCACCGCGAGCCTCTAGCTGCGCAGTTAATTCGGCTAGTGACATGCCATCAAGGGTGATCTTATCAAAGTTAAACATGACCTCAGGAAGCACTACCAGAACATCTGTGAGGTCATCAGGTACCTGGGCGAGAAGATCAACGGCGCAGATAAGTCCTGTGACGTTAACGTCTCCACCAAAGAAATCGTTGCGCACGGCAAAAGTAGAAACGTTGCCATCAGCCGACCAGTCATCACAAAAGGTCTGGATGGTTTGCTGAGCAGCTTCGCCTACAATCAGCAAAATCTTACGAGAACGAGCAGAAAGATAGGTATCTGCTTCATCAAGAGCGGTACGCATAGTGCTACAGACCTCTTCAGCCTCATCGAGGAAGCTTCTGAGCATGCCAATGCCGTCATAAAATTGCGGATAACCGTCATAGGTATACGCAGGTGGAATAGGTAACTGAGCGTCTACGTAGAACTCGTCAGAGAGCTGGAAGCGCGTAATGCCCAAAGAGGCACGTGCACGCTCCTGGTAGGGCTCAACAATTTTGACTACAGAGCGGGACAGCTCCACATCATCAGAATACGAATGCGTAAAGCGTTTGGAGTCTTTGGTATAGCCAAGCGGAACAATGGCCAAAGAGGTAATCTGCTGATGAGCCTCTACCCAATCAAGCGTTTTATCAAGCTCTTCACCGTCATTGATGTTAGGGCACAAAACAATCTGGCCGTGGATCTCAATCCCAGCGTCCATGAGTTTCTCAAGTACTTCAATGCCCCTAGCAGCACGAGCGCCAATGAGATTACGACGAACGTCAGGTGAGATTGCATGAAGCGAGACGTTCATAGGCTCAAGCTTATGAGAAATAATGCGCTCAACATCCTCGTCAGTAAGGTTAGTGAGCGTAACAAAATTGCCCTGCAAGAAGCTCAGGCGATAATCATCATCTCTGATTGAAAGAGAAGGGCGCATGTCTTCTGGCAGCATAGCCATAAAGCAGAACTGGCACGCGTTTACGCAGGTCTTGATGCCATCAAAGAGCACATCAACAAAGTCAACGCCCCAGTCTTCTCCGGACTCTCGCTCAAGCACGCATTCATAGAGCTCATCCTCACCAGGAACAGAAACCTCAAGCTCACAGAGGGAGCCGTCGGCCTCCCAACGCCAATCAATCAGATCTTTTGGCACTACGCCATTGACCTTCTCGATAATCATGCCGGGCTCAAGGCCAGCCTTCCACGCGGGACTACCCTCTTCAACGGACTCAATAAGCGCACCAAGTCCACCAGATTTTGTATTTCCGTAGTCTGCGCGCTGTTCCATGTTAGGCGCCTACGATTTGTTCAATAGCTGATTTAACTGCATTGATATGAGCTTCCGGCGTAGAAGCGCCGGCGGTAATACCAATATGCTCTGCTCCCTCAAACCAGGAAGCCTGAAGCTCATCAGCGCCTTCAATGTGATAGGTTGCGGGGCAATAGAGCTTAGAAATCTCTGCCAAGCGAGTGGTATTTGCAGAAATTCTACCGCCAATAATAATCATGACGTCAGACTCTTTTGCAAGCCTCATACACGAGTCCTGATGGCCCGCAGTAGCTTCGCAAATGGTATTCATGACACGAAGCTCATCAACGAGCGGAAGTACCGCAGTAACCACCTCAGAGAGCTTAGCGGCGCTCATGGTGGTCTGTACCACTAGACCAACCTTCTTTGCAGCTCTCATGGCGTCCGCCTGAGCGGCAACTTCTTCCACGGTGTCAATAGCCAAAGAACCTGGTACGTGAGCCAGCGTTGCTTCTACCTCAGGATGTCCGGACTCTCCTACCACGTACACGGCATAGCCCTGCTTGGCGAGAAGTTCTGCGGCTCCGTGAGCTTTCTTTACAAACGGACAGGTTGCGTCAAGTACGTCGACACAGCCGTCCTTGGCAATCTGCTCCTCTTGAGGAGTTACTCCATGGGTGCGCAACAATAGCGCACTTCCTGCAGCTTCAGAAGCGGAATCAACTACCTCTACGCCCTGGTCTTTAAGAGACGTAACAACGCGAGGGTTATGGATAAGAGGACCAAGCGTGCGTACGGGAGCATGAGCATCTTTGACGGCCTGCTGGACCATCTGAAGAGCTCTTTCTACGCCGTAACAAGCACCTGCTTCATCAGCAATTTTGATAGTAGGCACGAACTAATTCCTTCCGGGATGCTCTTTGAGCATTGCATCTCTTAGTTCGTATACCCTCTCCATGGCCATTTCTTCCATCTCTTTTGCCTGATCTTTACGCTTTGTAGAAGTCAGATCACTAAAAGAAACCTTCTGACCAGCGCGAAGATACACCTTTACAGGCTTAACCAGAGGAGAACCTTTTTTCTTAATATCAAGCGCACCAATAATAGCTAGTGGCTGAACATCCACCTTGGCAAGCTGAGCGATAAGCGCAAAGCCGCCATGGGTTTCTCCACGTTCAGTGTTGCTTCTGACTCTGGTGCCCTCAGGATAAATGAGAAGCATTTCTCCTCTAGAAAGTGCCGTAGTTGCACGACGAATTGCCTTCATATCGGCAGTTCCGCGGTCTACTGGAATACCGCCCAGTCTAGAAAGTGCCCACTGAAGCGGTTTGAATTTGTTGAACTCACTCTTGTAGATGGTTCTCACGGGGATACCGTGAACAAGGAGGTGAACAACAGTAACAATGGGGTCCAAAAACGTTGGGTGGTTCATGATAAGAACGCGAGGGGTCTTATCGCCAACAAAGAGTTGGTCATTGTCCCAGCGCCATCTAAACCAGATTTTTGTAATCAGTCCAAGCACACTGACTGCCAGCCATTTAAAGAACTTGGCTGGAGCTGGAAAATCAGCAAGCGCGGTATCGTAATAATCATCAAATGAGTTTCCGCCAAAAGGACGCAAACGCTTAGATGCCGCTGCTATAGAAGACTTTTTCTCGGAGCGCTTAGGCTCTTCCGTGTGAGACTTCCCATCATCAGAAGAGCTGCTCTCTGATCCATTTCCCTGGTGAGAAGCCCTGTGGTTGCGTGCATCTCTTTTGCCGAGTCCTGGAT
>NZ_CAUSFQ010000023.1:0-16093 GCF_963530955.1 Lancefieldella parvula
GGTCAAAACGGCGCAGGTAAAACAACTTTAACTAAGCTGGTAAATGGCCTGTTGCGTCCTCGATCTGGAGACATTCATATTAAGGGTTCTTCATGCAAGGATTGGAAGACGTCGCAGATTGCTCAACACGTCTCAACGCTGTTCCAAAATCCCGATTATCAGATCTGTAAAGAGAGCGTTCTTGAGGAGATTGCGTTTGGCCTTGAGCTCAAGGCTGCGTCTGCAGAGGATGCCCGCAAGAAGGCGCTTGAAGTAATTGATCGCATGGGGCTTGATGCGGATGCGTCGCCGTTTATGCTTTCTCGCGGACAGCGTCAGATGGTTGCGCTTGCATCTGTGGTTGCCTGCGAGCCAGATATTCTTGTGCTTGACGAGCCAACATCCGGCCTGGATTACAAAGAGTGTATGCAGGTCATGAATATGGTCAAATCACTGTGCGAGAAGGGCTGTGCAGTTCTTATGGTCTGTCATGACATGGAGGTTGTGCTGGACTTTGCTCCAAGAATTGTCGTTATGGCGCACGGCAGCGTGTTAGATGATGGGGAAGTTACACAGATCTTCTCGACAGATGAGGTTTTGAAGGAAGCGTATGTTGAGGCTCCTCAGATGATTCAGCTGTCAAAGCTTGCGGGCGCGCACGTAGATCCATCATTTGCTGGGCTCAGTAGTGCTCCCGAGGTGCTTGAGGCATTACAGCATCAGTTTGAGATTGCTCGTATTGCGGCAACGCTGAATGGTAAGGAGGCTCCTCGTGGGTAGCGTTATTGATTACACCGAAGGAACAAGCTTCCTTCATAAGGCAAATCCCGTGGCCAAGCTTGTATTTGCGCTTGAGCTCTTTGTGGCCGCTTTTGCCGCTCAAGGAACACTTGAGGTACTTGCAGTGCTGGCTCTCACCATTCTTGTAGGAGTTATCTCGCAAAATGCTCAGAAGACTTTTAAGCTGGTATTTGGCTTTGCAGTCTTAGGTCTTATTCTGTGCGTGGTGCAGACGCTTGTTGCCCCTGCTGGTCAAGTGCTCTTTTTATGCATCACGGTAGGTGGCTTAGAGCGCGGCTTTAACGTTGCTCTCAAAACAATCGCGCTGGCGCTGCCACTGCTTTCTATGCTTTCGCTGATGCGTGTAGAAGACCTGATGAATGCGCTGGTAGAAGTGGCCCATGTTCCATATCCTTATGCGTTTACCATTGCGACGGTTTTGCGCTTTGTGCCTGTCTTTGCTTCCGAGATGAACCATATCATGGAGGCTCAGATGGCTCGTGGTGTTGAGTTTGATACCAAAAATCCACTTAAGAAGCTCCAGCTCACCATGCCCTTGATTGTTCCTCTGCTGGTAAGCTCTGTTAAAAAAGCTGACGCCTCAGCGCTTGCAGCTGAGCAGCGAGGTTTCTATCTAAGGAACGCCTCATCTGCATTTAAACGCTATCCTTTGGCTCCATCAGACTTTGCTTTGATGATTCTTGGCGTTGCGGTAATTGTTGTTATCCTCGTGTTTGCATAAGAACTTCTCGCGTTTTCACTGTGCTTCGCTGGTAAATGCCGTAACATTAAGGTATTAGAAGGAGGACACGTGGAAACTTTCACTGATCTTTGTCATATCAACGTCAAAGGCGGAGACGGCGGCGCAGGTTGCATGTCGTTCCGTCGAGAAGCATATGTACCTAAAGGCGGCCCTGATGGTGGCGATGGTGGTCACGGCGGCAATGTTGTCATTGTTGCAGATCCGCAGCTCTCGTCCCTGATTGATTACCGCTACAAGCATCACTTTAAGGCTGAGCGTGGTACCCACGGTAAGGGTGCTCGCCGTCATGGCTCTGACGGACAGGATTTGCTGCTCAAGGTGCCCTTGGGAACCGTTGTGCGCGAGCTTGATCCAGAAACGCAAGAGCCACTCTACGAGATTGCCGATCTTACTTCTCCCGGTGAGCAGGTAGTTGTTGCTCCTGGTGGCAATGGTGGCCGCGGTAACATTCACTTTGTCACCTCAGTGAGGCGTGCACCAGCATTTGCCGAGAAGGGCGAGCCAGCCCAAGAGCACTGGATTGAGCTAGAGATGAAGCTCATGGCAGATGTAGCTCTGGTTGGCATGCCTTCTGTTGGTAAGAGCTCTCTTATTGCACGTATCAGTGCTGCTCGTCCAAAGATTGCTGACTATCCTTTTACCACCCTTGTTCCAAACTTGGGTGTTGTTCGCGCACAGAACGGTCAGTCATTTGTCTGTGCAGACGTTCCCGGTCTTATCGAGGGTGCCTCAGAAGGTAAGGGTCTTGGTCATCAATTCCTTCGTCATATTGAGCGCACAGCGCTTATTGTCCACATGGTTGACGTTACTGGTGGCTATGAAGGTAGAGATCCTGTAGAGGACTACCACGCTATTAACGAGGAGCTTAAAGCGTACGCTTCAAAGCTGGCTGATCGCCCTCAAATTGTAGTAGCAAACAAATGCGATATGCCTGGTACAGAAGATGCCATCGAGGCGCTCAGAAAAGCTGCAGAGGCAGATGGCAGGACTTTCTTTGCTATCTCTACGGTAACTGGTTTAAATCTTGATGATTTTGTTACTACCTGCGCCGCAGAGGTAGCGGAGCTCCGTAAAGAAATTGCCATTACTACGCCAACGGTTGACCGCAGTGAGGCTTGGGAGAACCAGCGTCTTCGTCGTGACAACAAACTTCGCATTGAGCGAGAAGAGCGTCATGCGTGGCGTGTCTCCGGCGGTCAGATTGAGCGTATGGTTATTCAGACCGATTGGGACAACGATGAGGCTGTGGCATATCTACAGCGTCGTCTTGATCGTATGGGTCTTGAAGTACAGCTGGCAAAGGCTGGTGCAGTTGACGGCGATGAGATTCGCATTCTTGAGCTCACCTTTACCTATGAGGATCCAAATAAACCAAATACAGATGGTATAGAGATTCCTGATGAGGACTCCTCAGATCAGCAATTCGAAGATGTTGAGTTTGAAGAGGCTTCATCTGATCCGTCTCAAGTAGCTGGTGCTTCTTCAGAAACTGAGTAGAGTATGGCAGCCGACGTCTTAAATAACATGCATCCTGGCCTGCCTCGTTTGGGACAGGATAAAAACCGCACCTATCGTCTGGGAATCATGGGTGGAACTTTTGACCCCATTCATAATGGCCATCTGGTAGCTGCAGAACAGGCATATGATGACCTTGATCTTGACGTAGTTGTCTTTATGCCTGCTGGTCGCCCTGCGTTCAAACAAAATAAGGGAGTTACCAGGGGAGAAGACCGTTACTCAATGACGCTTCTGGCAACCTCAGATAATCCTCATTTTGTTGCTTCTCGTTTTGAGGTGGATTATGAGGGCATCACCTACACCGCTGATACGCTCAGAAGATTGCGTAAGGTATATCCCTCTAACGTTGAATTTTTCTTTATTACTGGTGCAGATGCAATTGCTGATATTGTCGCCTGGAAAGATGCACAGACCGTAGCTGAGCTTGCCCACTTTGTTGCTGCAACGCGTCCTGGTTATGAGCTGAGTCGTGCTCAAAAGGTTATTGCAGACTCACCTTATGACTTCAAGGTAACCTATCTTGAGGTTCCCGCACTAGCAATCTCATCAAGCTACTTGCGTAGTAGAGTTCAAAAAGGCCAGAGCCTTAGATATCTGACTCCAGATGCGGTCACAGGTTACATTCACAAGCATGGGCTTTATGGCGCCGACACAACGCCACTCAATTAAGTGGTCAAGCCAAAGTAACCTGCTGCTCAGATTGACATACGCTCGTATCGGGGCAGTGTCAAACAGGTGGAGATCAGGTTTGACTCAATAATTTGTAGGACATAATGGAAAGAACACTTATAGCAAAAGATATTGTCTACACCGCAGAACAACAGGCGCTTATTGATCAGCTTGAGTCTGATTTGAAGAGCCATATGTATCACAAGAACCCTAAGCGTTTTGCGCATTCTATCTCTGTGGGACATTGTGCAGAAACGCTTGCGCAGGCTTATGGTGCAGATATGTTGAGCGCTCGCGTTGCAGGTATTTTGCATGATTGGGAGAAACTTCTTCCTGATGCAGAAACCATTGAACTGGCAGAGCGCTTTCGTATCCAAACAGAAGCTCCTTATCAGAAAATTGTTGGGCTCTTACATGGTCCTCTCGCCGCAAAAACGCTACCAGCCATCTATCCTTGGCTTTCTGAGCAGATTCTCAGCGCCATTCAGAAGCACACTACGGGCGACCGTCAGATGAGCAAGCTAGACAAAATCTTGTATGTAGCTGATCTTATTGAGCCTCTGCGTCCAAACTTTACATCGGTCGAAGAAGCAAGAAACGTATATTTACACGGTGGTTCTCTCGATGAGCTTTATGAGACGGCGTTTTGTAGCGTTATGATGTATGTGATTTCATCAAGGAGTTATTTGTATCCAAACTCAATTGCCCTATACAATGAGATGATTGAGAAGACATCTAAGTAGCTTGGCTACATGAGAAAACGGAGAAATTCATGGCTGTAACTTCACTTGAGCTTGCAAAGACTGCTGCAATTGCTGCAGATCAAAAGAAGGCTGAAGATATTCTGGTACTAGATCTAACTGGTCTCAGTGATGTTTGCGATTACTTTGTTATCTGCACTGGTGGAAATGCTCGTTTAGCTGACGCTATTGTTGATGAAGTTCGCGAGAAGGTCACGGCAAACTGCGGCATTCGTCCAATTTCTACTGAGGGTCGCGACGGTCTCAATTGGATTCTGATTGATTACGGTTCAGTTGTTGTTCACGTATTCCAGCCTGAGTTAAGGTCCTACTATCGTCTTGAGCGACTTTGGGCAGACGCTCCTCGTGTGGAGCTAGATATTGAGGGTGCTATGACTTCTGATATTCCTTACGCTGATCTTCCAGAGGATGCTTTGGCTCCAGCTTTTGAGCTTTCTGAGGATGACCTGGTAGACAATCTTCCAGAATCTGCTGATCCTACTGAGTAGTGCTGGTGTACTAGATTTGTTCGTTTTTGCCTGTAGGCATAGTGTCTGAGACGCGATGCTCAAAGCGTAGGTCTCTACCATACTGCACAGCATCAGCGCCAAATTTATCTTTGAGTTTATCGGTTACCTCGGAGAGATGACGTAAGTCACTCCGAGGTTTCTTTTTTGTTGTAGGTCCAGGGGCTGCGGCGTCAAACGTGTCATTAAATTGATCAAAAAGAGACGTTTGCACTGGCTTGGCATGCTCCTCATCTGAAAATGAGCTAATGCCAACACCAAGCAGTCTTACTGGCTGCCCTTCTTTCCAAATGGTAGGAAGCAGGCCAACGGCAATCTCTGCAAAGAGGTGCTCATCGTCAGTTGGAGTAGACATTCTTTTTTGAGCGGTATGAGACTCTGTTGCAGAGGCTTTTACTTTGAGAGTTACGGTATATCCTTGGAGCCGCTTTCGGCGAAGACGTCTTCCTACAACGCCAGCAATGTGTCTGATGGCTTCTTCTATTTCTTGTTTATCAAACAAATCTGTTTCAAAGGTTCTCTCGTTAGAAACAGACTTAACGTCACGAGGCTGGGCAGCTTCATGAACTTCTGAGACTTCTTTTCCTTGCGCGCGCAAAATCATCTTTGAAGCTGTATTGCCAACAAGGGAAGTTAGGTACGTTGCATCTGCTCTTGAAAGCTCTCCAAGCGTTCTGATTCCTTGTTGATGAAGCACCTTTGCCATAGCAGGACCAATACCACTCATGGCCTCAATAGGCAGAGGTGCTAGAAAGCGGGCTTCTGTGCCAGGAAACACCGCAGTAAGACCGCGAGGCTTTTCTTGTTCAGAAGCAATCTTGGCAATTGTCTTGTTTGCTCCTAGACCAATGGAACAGGTAACACCTAGTGCTGCGACTTTCTTTTGTATGCGCTTACAAATTTCTAAAGGATTTTCTTTAGAAAATCTTCCAGGAGTAATATCAAAAAATGCCTCATCAATAGAAACTTGTTCGACAAGGGGAGTCTCATCTTTGAGAAAACCCATAACAAGAGCGCTCATTTCTGAGTATCTGTCATAACGTCCTGAAGTCCAAATTGCATGAGGACAAAGCCTTACTGCAGTAGCTGAAGGCATGGCAGAATGAACGCCAAACTTCCTTGCTTCATAAGAGGCGGTTGAAACAACGCCTCGTTTGTGTGGTGAGCCTCCAACAATTACTGGTTTTCCGCGCCACTCAGGATGATCAAGTTGTTCTACAGACGCAAAGAACGCATCAAGGTCAAGAAGCCCAATGGCTTTACCATGCCACTCAAAATCACACGATTTACGTGCGTTTTTATCTGATATGTCCTTTGATGATTCCATAGAAATAGTGTATACTTTTTGTACAAATAGAACAAGTGTTTCATACATAAATTACGAGTACTTTTTGAAGAGAGCAAATTTATACTTTTCGAGGTTAATGCGTTGTTGTACACTTGTAACCCGATTTGTGGCTTTGCGGTGCAGCCCATCTAACATCCGAGGCACCGCTCGTATGGAGGAGTTTTCATTGGCAGTTAAGATTCGTCTGGCCCGTCACGGTGCCAAGAAGCGTCCGTACTATCGCGTAGTTGTCGCTGATGGTCGTATGCCTCGCGATGGTCGTTACATTGAAGAAGTCGGTCGTTATAACCCACTGACTAGCCCAAAGACGATTGATATCAACCTCGAGAAGGTTGATGAGTGGGTAGCAAAGGGCGCTCAGCCAACAAGCGCAGTTTCTCACCTCATTGAGATCGCTCGTACTGGTGCTCCAGTTGCAGAGAAGAAGACCAAGCTCTCCAAGAAGGCACAGGCAAAGGCTGCTGCAGCTGCAGAGGCTGCTGCTGAGGCTGCTGCCGCAGCTGCTGAGGAGTCCGAGGCTCCAGAGGCTGAGTAAATCGTGTCTGAATTCACAGAGCCCACTGAGGTAGACGCTGTCGATCAAGACATTCAGGAGATGCCTTCTGACAAGGTTGCTGATCTTGTCGAGTACATCGTCTGTGGTCTTGTCGATAATGAAGATGCTGTTGCACTCGACGTCACCGATCGCGAGGATGGAGCCTTGATTGAGGTTTCTTGCTCTGAGGAAGACGCTGGACGTGTCATCGGCCGCAAGGGTAGAACCATTAAGGCTATTCGTACTTTGGCTCGTGCTCTTGGCCAGCGTGTTGGCACCTCTGTTGATGTCGAGGTTGTAGGCTAATTTTGCGTAAACACTGGCGAGCAATTGCTCAAATTGTTAAAACGCATGGTAAAAGAGGGGAGGTTGTGACGGTTCCCGTTCACAGCCTTCCTTCTCTTATAGCTGATGGCATGACGGTTGTTCCTGTTCCGCCTGCGCTTAAGGGACCAAGGAAGTTCTCGGTTGTCTCTGTTGAGTCAGACGATAGAGAAGGTAGTCTTGTCACTTTTGAAGATGTAACTACCATCTCTGATGCAGAAGAGCTTGTTGGTAAAACGCTTCTGGTAGAAGAAGATTGTCTTCCAGAAAACTTTGGTCTGGTAAATGTTTCTCTACTTGTGGGTAGAGAAGTACGTGATACAGAACATGGTTCTCTGGGTGAAATTACAGAGGTTCTTGTTGGACCTACACAAAATGTGTGGGTCATTGAGGGGCCTTTTGGACAGGTGCTGATGCCTGCCGTGGATGAATTTATCAAAGAGGCTCCAGCCGAGGGCTCCATTACCGTCTCAATTCCTCAGGGCCTTCTTAGGTTAGGTGAGTAGCATGCGTCTAGAAACGCTCTCAGTATTTCCTGAGGTCTTCTCGCCCTATTTACATGCTTCTATTATGGGCAGAGCTCAAAAGGCAAACATTTTTGAGTTCTATGCGCATGACTTGCGTGACTGGACGCATGATAGGCATCGTACGGTAGATGATGCTCCTTTTGGTGGTGGACAAGGCATGCTTATGAAGCCTGCTCCCATCTTTGAGGCAGTTCGTGAGATTTCTGATCAAGCGGAACCTAAGCCCCACGTGGTGTTTTTCTCGCCGGTTGGTAGGCCGTATTCTCAGGCTATTGCCCAAGAGCTTGCTCAAAAAGAACGCATTCTGTTTGTTTGTGGTCGCTATGAGGGCATGGACGAGCGCGTCTACGAGCTGGCAGATGACGTTATTTCTATGGGAGATTACGTGCTGACGGGTGGAGAGCTTCCTGCGCTTACCGTGATTGACTCAGTTGTGCGCTTACTTCCTGGTGCGCTTGGCGATGAGATGAGCTCACAGGATGAGTCATTCTCCGACGATGGCCTTCTTGAGTATGCTCAGTACACGCGTCCAGCAAACTTTGAGGGGCGAGAAGTTCCGTCTGTGCTTCTTTCAGGAGACCACGGAGCGGTAGCAGTCTGGAGACGACAATCTGCACTTACTCGCACTCGTGCGTGGCGCCCAGACCTCTTAGAGAGCGCTCAGCTCACTGAGAAGGACAGAGCGTATTTAGCAGAACTTGATCAGCAATCTGGTGATGACGATGAGTAGTGGACATTCCAAAGTACTTGAAATTTTTGAATACCTGGTAATTGTTGCAGTTGCTGTTGCGCTGGCGTTTTTTATTAGAACGTTTGTCGCTGAGGTATATGAGGTTCCAACAGGGTCCATGCTCAATACCATCCAGCTGGGGGATCGTTTGGTAGGAGAGAAGCTTACCTATCGTTTTGGCGGTACTCCGCAAGCAGGTGATGTGGTTACTTTCACCAGTCCTCAGAATCCCGATACGCTTTTAGTTAAGCGCGTCATTGCTACAGCAGGTCAAACGGTAGATTTGCGCGACGGTGCTGTATATGTTGACGGTCAGCTTATGGACGAGCCTTACACTGAAGGCAAGCCAACCTATTCTCTTGCGGATCGCAACGGTGCCGTAATTCAGAATTATCCGTATACTGTTCCTGCAGGTCATATTTTTGTTATGGGGGATAACAGAACAAACTCGCTTGATTCCAGATATTTTGGAGCAGTTGCGGTTTCTACCGTGACCTCAAAGGCAATGTTTATTTTCTGGCCCTTTGACCATGCTCGCGGGCTATAGTACTTACGTCGGACATTTGAGAGAAAGAACATCATGGGCGCAACACCACTAACGTTTCAAGATATGATTTTGACCCTTGAACACTACTGGGCAGAAAAAGGTTGCACAGTCATGCAGCCATATGACTCTGAGGTGGGTGCCGGTACCTTCCACACCGCAACTATCCTGCGCTCACTTGGCCCCGATGCCTGGCGTACCTGCTATCCACAGCCTTGTCGTCGTCCTGCTGATGGACGCTATGGCGAGAACCCCAATCGCTTGCAGCACTATTATCAGTTCCAGGTCTTGCTCAAGCCATCTCCTGCAGACTCTCAAGATCTCTATCTTGGCTCACTTGCTGCTATTGGCCTTGATCCAAAAGACCATGACGTTCGCTTTGTTGAGGACGACTGGGAGAGTCCAACACTTGGTGCCTGGGGACTTGGCTGGGAGGTCTGGCTCAACGGCATGGAGGTTACTCAGTTCACGTACTTCCAGCAGGTTGGTGGCATTGAGGTAGATCCTGTTCCTGTTGAGATTACCTATGGTCTTGAGCGAATTGCCATGTATGCTCAGGGTGTTGATTCCGTCTATGACCTGGTTTGGAGCTACCTGCCAGACGGCACTCCAATGACCTATGGCCAGGTATTCCTTGAGAACGAGCGTGAGTTCTCAACCTATAACTTTGAGGTAGCCAACATTGAGCTTATGCGCGAGAAGTTCGACGAGTATGAGGCAGAGTGCCACAGCTGCCTTGAGCGCAAGCTTCCACTACCTGCCTATGACTGCGTTATGAAGTGCAGCCATGCATTCAACCTACTTGACTCTCGTGGTGCTCTTTCTGCTGTTGAGAGAGCTAACTATATTCTTCGCGTTCGCACCGTTGCTAAGGCATGCTGCGAATCGTATTTGGAGGAGGTTGCTTCTAAGAAAGCACCTGCAGCAACTACTCAGGAGGAGGTGGCTTAAATGGCTGAGGTTAGAGACTTCCTTTTTGAGATTGGTTCTGAAGAGATGCCTTCTGCTCCATTGCAGAAAGCTATTGCTCAGTTCAATAAGCTTGTCGTTTCTGGACTTAAAGACTCGGGTTTGTCATTTGGAGAGGTTAAGATCCTCTCGACACCTCGTCGTTTAACTGCCTATGTAAAGGACGTTGCTGAGGCTACAGAAGAGATTTCTGAGGTCAAGCGTGGTCCTAAGGCAGAGATTGCTTTTGATGCAGAGGGCAATCCAACTAAGGCTGCCGAGGGATTTGCTCGTAAGTGCGGCGTAAACGCTGATGCACTGACTCGTCGTGTAGACACTGACGGTCATGAGTACGTCTTTGCAGAGCTCAATATTCCTTCAGTTCCTGCTACAAAGATTCTCTCTGAGCTGGCAACTTCTTGGATTGCTGCTCTTGACTGGCCTCGCAGCCAGCGCTGGGGTTCTTTCCATGAGCGCTACGTTCGTCCTGTTCGCTGGCTGTGCGCTCTCTTTGGTTCAGAGATTGTTCCTGTTACGTACGCTGATGTAACTAGCTCAAACACCACCCAGGGCCATCGTGTCCTTGGTCCTGGTTACCATGAGGTAGCAAGTCCAGCTGACTATGAGCAAGTTCTTAAAGACGCTGGCGTTTTGCTCCAGGAGCAGAGAAAAGACGTTATTCTCGCCGGCATTAAAGAGGTAGAGGCAGCTCGTCCAGGCTCTCACGTCGATATGCCAGAGAAGGTCTTTGAGGAGGTCATTAACCTAACTGAGTGGCCTCAGGTTCTTGTGGGCACCTTTGACGAGGAATTCCTTAACGTTCCTTCAGAGATTATTACTGAGTCCATGCTTTCCAACCAGCGCTATTTCCCAATCTATGACGCTGAGGGTAAGCTGACTCGCGAGTTTATTGTGGTTTCTAATGCAGATCCATCTTGCGCCGAGCGCGTCATTGACGGCAACGAGCGCGTTGTTCGCGCTCGTCTCGACGATGCTAAGTTCTTCTTTGAGGAGGACTTGAAGCATACGCTTGATGAGTTTGCCCAGCGTCTTGAGACCGTTGTCTTTCAGGAGAAGCTTGGTACCGTTCTGCAGAAGACCCAGCGTATGGAGGCTCTTGCTGCAGAGATTGCGCTCGACGAGACATCCAGCACGGAAGAGGCAGAGCTTGCTGCTCGAGCTGCTCATCTTGCTAAGGCAGACCTTGTCAGCCAGGCAGTTGTCGAGTTCACCAGCCAGCAGGGCGTCATGGGTGGCTACTACGCAGAGGCAGCTGGCGAGAAGAGCGATGTAGCTGCAGCTATTCGCGAGCACTATCGTCCTCGCTTTGCTGGCGACGAGCTCCCAAGTGGCCAGATTGGTCGCTTTGTAGCTATTGCTGACAAGCTTGATACCATCTGTGGCATCTTTGCTATCAACGAGCCACCAACCGGCTCTTCCGATCCTTACGCTGTTCGTCGTGCAGCAATTGGCGTCATTGCACTGGTCCGTTCTACCTCCAACCTTGACCTCAAGAAGCTTATTGCAAGCTCTCTGGAGCTTTACCGCCAGCAGGGTCTTGCTGTTGACGAATCTGTTCAGTCCCAGGTTGAGCAGTACTTTATTGGCCGCCTTGCATCTATTGCTAAGGACGAGAAGATCTCTGCAGATGCTATTGAGGCTGTCAGTGCAATTGGCGTTATTAATCCTGATGAGTTTCTTCAACGTGCTCGTGCGCTTGATGAGGCACGTCAGAACGAGCCTGAGCTCTTTGAGGATCTTGCTACTGCTTATGCACGTGCAGCTCACCTCAGTGATGCTTCTCTTGGCGTAGAAGTTGATACAGAGCTTCTCACTGAGCCAGAGATGTCATTGCTCGCTGCTTGCGAAGAGGGTCAGAAGCAAGTGGCTGCTGCTCTTGCTGGTGCAGACTATGCTGCTGCTGTTTCTGCGCTGTCTCAGCTGCGTGAGCCAATTGATATTTTCTTCGACAAAGTACTTGTCATGGATGAAAATGATACCGTTCGCCGAAATCGTTTGCGTCTTTTGAACAAGTTTGCCCAGGTATTTAGTAATGTCGCCGATATTAGTGTGCTTTCTCGCAAAAAGTAGGGTACGCTTAGATTGATAAATGTTTGTATCTTTCTGAATACTTGACTGAAAGGGTTACAGCATGAGCGCACTTGACATTGATAACAACTCTCTTGGTGATGGTCTGCCTATCGTCTACGTTTTGTCAGACTCTCGTGGAGAGACCGGTGCCGCAGTAGTTAAGGCTGCTGCTGCTCAGTTTGGCGATGAATCCGTAGAGATTGTAAGGGTTCCAAACATTCATAGCGTTGATGATGTTCGTGCATACTTCAACGAGCATGAAGATGAGAATCGCCCTCGTGCAGTCTTCCACACCTTTGCAGATGGCTCTCTCAGAAGAGAGATTCGTCGTGAGCTTGATCAGCGCCTCATCCCATCAATCGATCTTCTGGGACCAGCGGTAAACGTTATTTCTACGCTTACCGGCGAAGAGCCAAGCCACGCAATTGGCGCATTCTTTGAGGGAGTTACTCGCTAAGAGAGTGCTGACGCCTCAAAATATCAAAAAGTTAAATGAGCATCCATTTTGGGTGCTCATTTTCTTTATGGAGAATTTCACAATTTGCAACCATAAGTTTACAAATCATTCTGTGAACGGTCGATATTGACCGCTCACCGTTATTTTGTTCAGATGAATCGCGTAGGTTGGTAACATACTATGAATGTGAGGACTGAACCAACTTTGTTTGGTTTGATGTCTTTACGTTCAATCGTGTTGGTGCACGCTTTGCGTGTGACAGTTTGAGAGTTTGGAGTGTTATGTCCGAGAAGCACGTTTACAGCTTCGGAAAGGACCACGCCGGTAACGATGTTACTGAGGTCGCTGGCGCATCCGTAGAAGAGGCAAAGTGGATTGTTGGTGGCAAGGGTGCAAACCTTGCAGAGATGTCTAAGATTGGTCTGCCTGTACCTCCAGGATTCTCAATTACTTGCCAAACTTGTGTTGCTTATTCCAACAACGGCAACGTCTGGCCAGAGGGCGTCACTGATGAAATTGACGCAGCTATGGCTACCCTTGAGGAGCGCATGGGCAAGAAGCTCGGCGATGCAGAAGATCCACTGCTTGTCTCCGTCCGTTCTGGTGCACCATTCTCCATGCCTGGCATGATGGACACTGTTCTTAACCTTGGTCTTAACGATGAGTCCGTTCAGGGCCTCATTAAGCAGACTGGTAACGAGCGCTTTGCTTGGGACTCTTACCGTCGTTTTGTTCAGATGTTCTCTGGCGTTGTTATGGGCGTCTCTGGACAGCTCTTTGAGGATGCAATTGCTGCTAAGAAGGCCGAGAAGGGCGTTAAGCTTGATACAGAGCTGGACGCAAATGACCTTCGTGACCTTGTAACTTGGTTCAAGGGCATCTTTGCTGCAAACGTTGACGTTAAGGAGCACCCAGAGGTCTCCAAGAACGGCTACGCTGTCTTCCCATCTGATCCTTACCTCCAGCTCCGCCTTGCTGAGCAGGCAGTCTTTGGTTCTTGGATGAATGACCGCGCAATCCTTTACCGCAAGCAGAACAAGATTCCTGATGAGCTTGGTACTGCAGTTAACGTTCAGGTCATGGTCTTTGGTAACAAGGGTGAGACTTCTGCAACTGGCGTTGCATTTACTCGTAACCCTGCAGATGGTACTAACGAGCGCTACGGTGACTTCCTGATCAACGCTCAGGGCGAGGACGTTGTTGCTGGTATTCGTAATACTGAGCCTATTGCAGACCTTGTTAAGGTTCCTGCACTCAAGGAGGCAGGCGAGGAGCTCTTCCACGTCTTTGAGATTCTTGAGGATCATTACGCAGACATGATGGACATCGAGTTCACCATTGAGAATGGTAAGCTCTGGATGCTTCAGACTCGTGTTGGTAAGCGTACTGCTCTCTCTGCACTTAAGGTTGCAATTCAGATGTACGAAGAGGGCCGTATTACTAAGGAGCAGGCTGTTTCTCGTGTTGCTCCTGAGCAGCTCGATCAGCTTCTGCACCCACAGTTTGATCCTAACGCTGAGTATGAGACTATTGCTAAGGGTCTTAACGCTTCTCCTGGTGCAGCTGTTGGTGCTGCAGTCTTCTCTTCTGCAGACGCTGAGGCTTTTGCAGAGGCAGGCAAGCCTTGTATTCTTGTCCGTTGGGAGACCACTCCAGATGACCTCCACGGCATGGTTGCTGCAGAGGGCATCCTAACTTCCCACGGCGGCAAGACCAGCCACGCAGCTGTTATTGCTCGTGGTATGGGCGCTCCTTGCGTCTGCGGTGTTGATACACTTCGCATTGACGCTGCTAACAAGCGCTTCACTGTTGCTGATTCCGGCCTTGTTGTTAACGAGGGCGATGTTATCTCCATCGACGGTACCACTGGTGACGTCATCCTTGGTGCTGTTGAGCTTGTCCAGCCAGAGCTTTCTGGTGACCTCCAGACCATCCTTGCATGGGCAGATGAGGTCCGCCTTGACGAGTCTCGTGGTCGCGTCATTGGCGTACGTGCAAACGCTGATAACCCAGCAGATGCTCAGACTTCCGTTGATAACGGCGCTGAGGCAATTGGTCTTGACCGTACAGAGCACATGTTCCTTGGTGAGCGTAAGCACCTCATTCAGGACTTCATTCTTGCAGACTCTGAGGATGTCAAGCAGCTTGCTATTGAGCAGCTTGGCCGTGCTCAGAAGGGTGACTTCCTTGGCATGTTCAAGGTAATGGACGGCAAAGACGTTGTTGTCCGTCTTCTTGACCCACCACTGCATGAGTTCCTTGATTCCCCACGTGAGCTTGACGTTGAGATTGCTCGTGATGAGGAGCAGGGTAAAGACACCGCTGCAAAGCGTGCTCTTCTCGCTAAGTTTGACGCCTTCCAGGAGGCAAACCCAATGCTCGGCCTCCGTGGCTGCCGCCTTGGTCTTGTCTACCCAGAGCTCAACGTTATGCAGGTTCGCGCTATCGCAAGCGCAGCTGCAGAGCTCAAGCGCGTTGGTCTTGACCCTCGCCCAGAGATCATGGTTCCTCTGGTTGGCTTCGAAGAGGAGCTCATCCAGGTCCGTGAAGAGGTTGAGGAGACCATCAAGCAGGTTGCTGATGAGTATGGTGTTGAGCTCAACATCCCAGTTGGTACTATGATCGAGCTTCCACGTGCAGCTATCATGTCTGAGGAGATTGCTAAGCACGCAGACTTCTTCTCCTTCGGTACTAACGACCTCACCCAGACTTGCCTTGGCTTCTCTCGTGACGACGTTGAGTCTGCATTCATGCCTCTCTATCTTGAGCGCAAGATTGTTAAGACCAACCCATTTGCAACCCTTGATAAGGGTGTCGCAGAGCTTGTCCGTATGGGCGTTGAGGGTGGCCGTAAGGGTAATCCTAACCTCACCATTGGTGTCTGCGGTGAGACTGGTGGCGATCCAGAGTCCATCCACATGTACTACAACCTTGGTCTTGACTATGTCTCCTGCTCACCATACCGTGTACCAATTGCACGTCTTGCTGCAGCACAGGCTAAGATTCAGGCTAACGGTGGTCCACAGAAGATTGCTACTAAGTAGGTTTTCTTCTAGACACACTGCAACAAACTCTAGAGGGCGGCTTCGGTCGCCCTCTTTTGCTAGATAGTAATATCCTGCTATTATGAGGTAAAGGTGCAGGTACAAGGAGGTTCTATGTTATCCATTAGACGAGAAGATCTTGAAGCTCGCGAGCATCAAATCTTATCTCCTGAAGCGGCTTTTTCTGATCAAAGTAAAGGTCGTGCGATTGCAGAGGAACCTGACCAGTACCGTACCTGTTATCAGTGTGATAGAGACCGTATTTTGCATAGTAAGAGTTTCAGAAGACTTGCTCACAAGACACAGGTTTTTCTCGCCCCAGAAGGGGACCACTATAGGACTCGTCTTATTCATACGCTTGAGGTTTCGCAGATTGCACGCTCAATTGCGCGTCCTCTTGGCTTAAACGAAGACCTGACTGAGGCAATTGCACTTGGACATGATTTAGGTCATACGCCGTTTGGCCATATTGGCGAGAAGGCGCTTTCGCACGCCATTAGTCTGTATAGGGGAATGGACCCCGATGCTCCAGAAAATGAGTATATTTTTGCCCACAATCAGCAGAGTGC
>NZ_CAUSFQ010000024.1:0-15337 GCF_963530955.1 Lancefieldella parvula
TATCGTGTTCAAATAAAGTTTTTTATCTCAATCTTGGACAAAGACTTTGAAAGCTGACTAAATTGCGCACAATTAATGCTACAAAGTGCGTAGATTTAACTTCATTACTCCTGGCGAGAAAAACGTGCACACCAAGCCATTCTTTTTTCCACTTCTTTTATGCTCCTTCAAAAAACTGGCTGGCGTATACGCGTCAGCCAAGAATAATTCTTCGATCAGTTCTTTCTGCAAAAAAATGATACTGGAATGAGTACATATCAACAATAAACAGACATCCCTATGAATAAAAAATCAAATTAACTCCATAGTATTCTTCACTTTTGGGGCCGAGAGCGGTCTTCGCTTTGAGTTTAGGGACATCTGAGCTTTGGTTTCAGAGGTGGTCTTCAGCGAGCTGCCAAAACTGTAGGATTTCTCGCTAAAATGTTGTAGATACAACAAATGACCGTAACAAACAAACGTAAAATAGAGTTATTGCTAATCAATCTGCAGATAAAAATAAACAAACTGCTGTTAGACACTATAGGAGAGTCGTGCCAGAACGAGCCTACATTTCCAGATCAACTCACCTGATGGGCGCGACTATTACCATTTCTTTATTGCCACCCTCCAATGATTCGCAGGAAGAGTGCACTGCAGAACAGCTACTTGATAACGTCTTTGAACTCCTTAACATCTATAACCAGCGATTTAGCGCAAATGACGTTAATTCCGAGCTTATGCAGGTCAATCGTGCAGCAGGCAAACATCCTGTCCCCGTTGACCCCGAGCTGTTTAAGCTCATTCAGATTGGCAAAGAACAAAGCCTTATACCTACAAGTCATTTAAACATTGCCATTGGTCCTCTGGTGCAAACCTGGCGAATCGGTTTTGACGACGCTCGCATTCCAAATAACGCTGAGGTCGCGCACGCGTTGTCGCTTACCAATCCGCAGCTCATCAAATTAGACCCCGTGAACTGCACCGTGTTTCTCGCCAAAGAGGGTATGAAGCTGGACCTGGGGTGCCTAGCAAAAGGCTACATCGCCGACAAAATTGCAGATTATCTGAAAAGTCAGCACATTGATTCCGCACTTATCAACCTTGGCGGTAACATTAAGACAATTGGCGCTAATGTGCTCGCGAACAGGCCGTGGCAGATTGGCATCCAGAATCCGCGACAACCGCGAGGCACCAACCTTGCTGTGCTGCCTATTTGCAACCAGTCCGTGGTGACCTCTGGTACCTACGAAAGGAAACTGCAGGTAAACGAGCACACCTATCACCACATTCTTGACCGAAGCACGGGCTATCCAGTTGACACGCAACTTGCGAGCATCACGATTATCTCGGACAACTCGCTTGACGGGGAAATTTGGACCACGCGCCTTTATGGCGAGAAACCCCGTCAGCTCCTTGCCCGTGTGGAACAAGAAAAAGGCATCGAGGCGCTCATAGTAACCACTGATAATCGCGTATATTATTCGTCGGGAATCTCGCCTGAGTTCCTTGCGTAATTCAGAAAGGAAGTTTGATGCTTAACTTTATTGGCCTCATTGGCACCAATTCAAAAGAGTCAAATAATCGAAGACTCCTGCAGTTTATGCAGAAGCATTTTGCCGACAAGGCCGCCATTGAGCTGGTGGAAATCGACAACATCCCCCTGTTCAACAAGCCTGCAAAGATGAAGGTTCCCGAGGTTGTCTCAGAGCTTGCAAAGAAAATTGAGGCCGCCGACGGCGTCATCATCGCAACACCAGAGTACGACCACTCCATTCCAGCGGTCCTACAAAACACGCTTGCTTGGCTGTCCTACGGCATCTTCCCTATGGTCAACAAGCCAGTCATGATTGTCGGCGCATCCCTGGGCACGCTCGGATCTTCTCGCGCACAACTTCAGCTCCGTCAAATTCTGGATGCTCCCGAGCTCAAGGCCGCAATCATGCCAGGTTCCGAGTTCCTTCTTGGCCGCGCTCCGCAGGCATTTGACGAGAAGGGCAACTTGAAGGACAAAGCTACCGTCAAGAAGCTTGACCTGCTCTTTGACGATTTCCGTCTGTTTGTGAAACTCAACGAGAAAATGGCCGCATCGCGCGAACTTCTCCGCAAAGAGGCCGAGAACTTTGACTGGGAAAACCTGTAGGTCTGGAAGGAACTACCATTATGAAATTTGTCGGAATCGTCGGTTCAAATGCGGAGATTTCCTATAACCGAAAGCTTCTGCACTTCATCAAAAAGCACTTTGCCAAGCAGTTTGAGCTTGAGATCCTTGAGATTGATGACATTCCCCTGTTCAACCAGGACCTCAAGTGGGACGAGAACTTCCAGCTCCGCCTGCTGTACAACAAGATTACTCGCGCTGACGGCGTCATTATTTCTACGCCTGAGCACAACCACACCATCTCACCTGCGCTGAAGAGCGTCATCGAGTGGCTCTCCTACGACGTGCATCCGTTTGAGAACAAGCCTGTCATGATCGTGGGCGCTTCTTACTACGACCAGGGAACTTCTCGCGCACAGGTTCATCTGCGCAAGATTTTGGATGCTCCGGGCGTTAACGCATATGTTTTGCCTGGTAACGAGTTCCTTCTTGGAAAGGCTAAGCAGGCCTTTGACGAGGACGGCAACATTATCGACGAGCGCACCGTCAACTTCCTGGGCCTTTGCCTGGATAACTTTGTCAAATACGTAGAGGTGGTCTCCAAGTTGAAGAAGCCAAAGCCAATCGCGCCAGAGGATCTGGACGTAACCAATTCAATTTCCACCACTATTCAGGGCATCGATCCCGACGATCCTGATTGGGTCGAGAAGGCCGCCGAGCTTGTGGGCGCGGTCTCGGGTGACACATACGTTAAGCTTGACCACGGCATTTTGACGGTCAACCAGATTGACATGTTCCTGAAAGCAATGCCATTTGAGCTGACCTACGCGGACGACAACAACCAGTTCCTTTACTACAACAACGCTCACGACAATCCAGACACTATGCTGGCAAAACGCGTTCCTGAGCAGTCGGGCAACCGTCTTTCCACAGTTCACAACTCTCTTCCCGAGGGTCGCATGAAGAATGTTGAGTTTGTCATCGGTGTACTTCGAAACGGCGACAAAGAGTATGTACGCACCATTGTCCCAGGTACACCAGCCGACATCATCAACACCCATAACTACCAGGCAATGTACTACCCCGATGGCTCGTATGCAGGCATCAACGAGATTGTCTTCAACTTCAAGCCATGGCTTGATTGGTACCTGCAAACCACAGGTCAGCGCCTTGTAAGCGCTAACGGCGCAGTTGTTCCGCCAGCTGGCGCTCCCGCCCCTGCTGCTGGTACTCCCGCACCAAGTGCAGGCGTAGATGCCACCTCGGGTGCAAGCGCCTAACGTGCAGCTACGCGCATCGCGACGCGCGACACGCGATGCGTGACTACGACCGTGCAGTTGACACGCCTACCTGCGCCTATGTGCACCTACGTGCGACCAAGTGCAATGATGCACAACTGAAGTAATACACTTCCCTCGCCTTCCAGAAACAGACCTCTGGAAGGCGAGTTTTTTGTATTAAGTTGCAAAATTTCTATTTAGGCTAAATATGTATTCATTTCTACGAATATCTATACTCAAATATTCAATTTTGTGTATCACTCAATTTTTGGGCAAAATTTTTAGAGGCTAAAAAGGTAAAAAACCCGTTTAGTTGGAGATCAAAACTTTTAAAATCAAATTTCAGCTCCAACTAAGACGATTTTTTACCACCGTTGCAATTTTTTATCTGCGAAAACACGATATGCAGAAAAATGAAACTCCAACTAAACGCATTTTTTACCACTTTGGCGAAAATCAGCACTCGGTATTACTGGACACCGCTCAATCAACTGGGCATCTTTCACTCGACTGTTCATCGCTTGACTACCGGACACCGTAGAGCATTACTTAACAACACCCGACAGCTACTGTCCTTCAAACTTGTTGATCTTTCGGTCATAAGTGAGCAGGCCGTTTACCTCTTCCTCGACATCAGATACCTGAGTGTAAACGTATCCTGCAAGGCCTTTAACCTGCAGCGATTCCGCCACTCCAAGCAGCTTTTGGACAGCTCCTCGCCAATCCTCAACTGTGGCAAAATCCCCGTATCCATAAGAATGGTCAAGTGACGTATGACCTGATGTCATCTGCGCCAGACCACCAAACTCAGAAATTATTACTGCTCGATTCCCTCGTTGCTTTCCATGCCAACCTGCACGAAGCGGCCGGAAATAATTGTGAATGCTCAGGAAATCGCCGCATCCCTGGTCGTACCAGCCGCTTGTTGCATCAATTGGTCGTGTTGCATCCAAGGCGCGAACAGCCTCAGTAGCAGCCTGTGCATTAAACTGTCCCCAACCCTCGTTAAAGAGCGTCCAAAATCCAATCGAAGGATGTCCATCCAGGAGCTTGACCATTTCCTGACAAGTTTCTGTCCACTCCTTGCGATAGCTATCTTTACCTGCGGATAAAGCTTCGTGATGACTTGGTGTTGTGTCGTCAAATCGACCCCAGGTAAAGCTGAACAGCGTCGGCTTCTGACTCGTGTGCCAGGGACTATACGCGCTACCTCCCGAAACACAATCCTGCCAAACCAGCATGCCGAGTCGGTCGCAATGGTAGTACCAGCGCTCACTTTCAATCTTGATATGTTTACGCAACGTATTAAAACCGGCCGATTTCATAGCCTCTATGTCATATACCAGCGCATCATCGGACGGAGCCGTCAGCAATCCGTCAGGCCAATAGCCCTGATCCAGCACGCCACGAACAAAATACGGCGCCCCGTTCAAGTGCACCCTTAGCACGCCCGCCACGTCTTTCTTTACCTCAACAGTACGAAACGCGCAATAGCTCCGAACAAAATCGACCACCGCACCATCCTGCCAAAGTGTTGCCTCCACGGCATAGAGGTACGGACTCTCCGGCGACCAAAGCTGCGGTTCATCTACCTGCAACTCCGCGCAAATTTCCCCTGCCTCGTCTACCGGAAGTGTGGCGAGAAGAACGTCTTGTCCAAGCTCGTCTTTGAGCGTCAACTCCATCTTAAACGCGCCCGTTTGTACATCGGACAACCCGCTTACCTGCACGTTCGCTCTAACCTCAAGCGCGCCAAACATATCACCCTTCAGCGTTAGCGACTCAAAATGAGCTGCGGAAACAACCTCGTACCACACGCTTTGCCAAATGCCACTCTGAGCGGTGTACCAAATGTCGCCACGCGAGAGTCGCTGCTTACCACGCAGTTGAGAGCCGGTATCACTTGGATCCCAAACGCAAAGCACGAGCTCAGCAGTGTCCGCACTGTCTGCCGTTGCCTCTCCCGTTTCAGGCGAGCCAAGTAAATTCGTCACATCAAAGGAAAATGGCAGGTAGCCGCCAGTATGCGTGCCGACAAGCTTGCCATCCACAAAGCACGCGCACATCCAGTCAACCGCTTCAAAATGTAGAATAAGTCGCTGGTCATCGGCCAGTTTAGGTAGTTCGATTTTGCGCTTATACCACAAAAGTTCGCTCGGCTGCACCGTACGACCAACACCAGAGAGCGGAGCTTCTGGCGAGAACGGCACCACAATCTGCCCATCCCAACGGGAAGGAATCTCCTGTTGCGCGAGGATCTCTACGTCAATCTCGCCATTTACCGGTACAATCGTATAATCCCACACGCCGTTCAGCATCACGTAATTGTCGCGCTGCATGCGAGGACGCGGATACTCAGGCAACACGTTTGACGAATCAAGCGCCTCTCCCCAAACAGTCGTCAGAGAATTGAGCGTCTCCTCCGTATGCTTTTTGGGCGCACTTGCCAAAACGCGACGAATATCCAGCATGGTATCTCTCGTTTCTCCTGAAGCAGCAGGTACAAGCACATGACAAGCCAGCATGACGTATGTATATCATAGCCACTTCGTAAAAGAATTTATATAGCGAGAAAACCAAACAAACCCCAGCTCAATTACAAACTAAGGCTTAAATAGGACTGGAGCTCAAATAGGGCTGAGGCTCAGCACCACTCAAAACCCACGTAAACGCTAGTGCCTGGGAAACCACGGAATGCAGCGATTGACTCGTTTGCAGTACTCTTTGTACTCATCGCCAAACTGCTCGAGAAGCCACTTCTCCTCTGTAGCCTGCATCATCACAGTTAAAAGCGCCCAAAACACAAGGGGTAGTGGTAGCAGATAAAGGTTACTAGAGAGCAGCGCTGCACCTGACATAACAAACGCAAATGCGGAGTAGATAGGGTTTCTGACCAGCGCATAAACACCAGTGGTTACCAGCTGATTTGCGATGATTTTCTCGCGAAGTTTTTCTTTGATGGCAGCAGAAACCCAAAGCCAAATGCCCACGATCAAAAAAGCTGTGCCCACAGCGTGCATCACGCCGACTGTCGCTCGGATACGAAGATACGGAAGAATTCCCAGCTTAGACAAGGTAATACACACAACCGTCAGAACCGTAATGGCAATCACGTAAGCGGGGCCAACACCAAGTACCGGAAGATGATCTTTCTTCTCGTTCTGAGCAGGCATTCGATGAACTCCGTTCAGTTGACATTTTGTTAGCTATAGCTAACTACACCATAAAGTTTACACCTAAAATTACACTTTGACGTGAGGATTTTTATACTGACCATGTCTGTTCGTTGCCCCCTTACCATATTGAATGGCAAACGTAGGACAATGATGTAGACAACGAAGACATGCGGCGCACTGATCTTTAATCCACACAGGTCTCTTATCCTTCATCTGAATGGCCTGAACTGGGCACTTTCGTGCGCAAAGACTACATCCGATGCACTTATCTGAAACCGAGAAGTGCTGTGTCTTCCTTTCGTTGTTATACATGGAATCCATAAAAAGTCTCACTGCATACGGGACAACGCCCTGCATATGATTACCAACAGCTCGCTCTTTGATTCCGCTTAGTACAGCGTTGATATAGCTCTCGGCGTTGTCGTTAATTTGCTGGACCTTTGCCTTGTCGCTCAAATCAAAAATTGGAGTCCAAGTATCAGGCATTTTGACGCTAAAACCGGCGTTGAGCTCTAGTCCTTTGCTAGCAAGAATCTTTTTTGCGTCAACAAACGTACAACCAGCCGTTGTTCCGTACGTTGTCACAATAAACATGTACGGCGCAGAAGCACCAGTAACCTGGAGATTCTGCAAAAACTCACGAGTCGTAATGGGGAGCTCCCAGTTATAAACTGGCGTCACAATGCCAAGCATCTCATCTTCTGAAAGATTTACCTGGCCGTTTGATTTCTCAATCGAGAC
Organism: Lancefieldella parvula; assembly: GCF_963530955.1. GTDB lineage: Bacteria > Actinomycetota > Coriobacteriia > Coriobacteriales > Atopobiaceae > Lancefieldella > Lancefieldella parvula_A. Next base: position 7,278 of record NZ_CAUSFQ010000024.1, read on the forward strand.
TGCGGTGTCATTAAACTTCGCGGCAATTCGCTCGGCAACATATTTGCAATTACCGGTTGCAGAAAAATACAAAATCATGTGTCCCTCTCCTGCGCGGTGATTGTTAGCCGCACTCCCATGACACTAATAATAAGCCATTTCACCTGGTTAATATCAGTTACTACCCACTATATGAGTGTCCATTACACTGGACACTCAAAATCTTTTTTGAACCTATGATTATTCAACGATGAGAAATAAATTACCTGTTCAAACGGCTGATTTTTTCTCTAACATCTCTGAAAGGAACATACTATGGAACGAACGATTGACGTATCTACAAAATTGAGCACGCAAGTTCCGCCTGACACCATTAACGTTGATATCACAATTCGAGGAACTTCCAAGATCCGTGAAAACTGCACAGCCAAATATAATACGCTGCTTCAAACAATAAAAGATGCTCTAGAGAAAAACGGGTTACCTGCCTCAATTCTAAAAAACAATAACTATTCAGTTTCTGGACACGAAGTAAACTGGTACAAGAAAGATGATGAGGGTGACTATTATGTCGCCGAGAAAAAATTTCTGGGATATGATTTCCGCGCAGAACTATCTGTTGAAGAACATCTTGAAGAAGATCTTGTCGAGAAAATCTGGAAAGCACTCAGTTCATGTGGTGATGAAGTGACCTTTTCAGTTGAGTTCTCGATAGCACATAACGACACCATTAAAGACAACCTATCTGCAGATGCTATTATTGCCTGTCATCAAAAAGCAAATCTTCTTGCTAAGGCTGCCGGAGCAAAGGTGGTTGGGCTTAAGCATGCAGACTACGACTTTAACGGAAGAGAACTAGCGTATAAAGCCCGCGATCATATAGCTTTTTGTGAATCTGATTATGGAAACCAAGTTCCTACATTTGATTCATCAGACATAGACATCTGTTGCTACGTCAGCACCTCATGGGACATCGAGCTGCTCCCACCGGATGATCTACTGTAGCTGAACAAACCACCGCACTTAAAAGGGTTTCTCGCCTGGCGAGAAACCCTACTAGTAGCAGGCTATTTTCACTTGCAGGTTTTTCACGGATGCAGTTCATTTACTTTCAGCAAGCGGTCACTGAACGCACCCCGTTTACTGGTAGCGAAGCGACTCAACAGGATTGAGCTTTGAGGCTCGACGAGCGGGCCAATACCCAAAGATCAAGCCGATGCCAATGCAGATTCCCGAGGTAATCATCACGATGTTTGGCGTGATGATAGGTGTTATTCCCGTCTCAAGCGTAATCATGCTGCTAAATGAGCCAGCCAGGCCCCACGCTCCGGCGTAACCCAGGGCAATGCCAATCACGCCGCCCATAATGCAAATCAAAATGGACTCGCACAGGAACTGCTTGGTGATGTCGGACGCGCGAGCGCCCAGGGCCTTACGCAGGCCAATCTCCCTAATGCGCTCCGTCACGTTAGTGAGCATCATGTTCATGATGCCAATACCGCCAACCAGAAGCGAAATGCTCGCCGTGGCGGTAACCAGCACCTGGAACGACATAAGCGTGGCGTTCATCTGCTCAATGATGGACGAAAGTGTCATAACCGTCACGCGATCTTCGGCCTGCGCGGACGGAATGTTAAACCAGTCCAGCAACCAGGACTTTGTTTCGTCCGCAAGCGCCTTCATGTCAACGTTTTCGCGAGCGTAACCAAAGACCTGGCTGATAGTTTTAGTGCCCGTCAGACGCGCGGAATACGTGGAATACGGCATGTAGGCCAGCAGAGTATCGCCTTGCCCGCCGCCGTTTGCCCCGCTGTCAACCACGCCCACAATGGTGTAGCTGTCGTTATTGATGCGGACAACCTGCCCAATGGACGCATCTGCGCTGCCAAAGAGTTTCTCGGCAGACAATTTGTCGAGAAGAACGTTTCTAGATGTGTCATCTACGTCGGACTTTGTGAAGAGCGAGCCCGTCGATGCCTTGAGGCCCATAACGGTAAAGTAGTCGGGCGTGCAGCCGATGATTCGCGCGTCAAACTGCTTCTCGGCCGAGTTAACGCGGGCCATGGTGGAGTCAATGCCGGTCACAAGCTCATACCCTGGTACGCAGAGCTGCAGCATCTCCAGGTCCTGCTGCGTGACCTCGCGGTCTGGCCACGCGTAGATCATAACCATGCGCGACTGATTGAGGCCCAGCGAGCTGACCAGCGAATACTTGATGCCGTCGATAAGTGCCGTCATAGCAATAACTGCGCTGATGCCAATAACAATGCCCAGCACCGTCAACAAGCTGCGACCGCGGTTGGCGTTGAGCGCAGACAGGGTTTCTCGCAGCAGATCCATCAACCTCATAGCGCAGCACCTCCTGTCGCGGGTCGTGCGCCCGTCGCAGCATGTGCGCCCGTCACAGGTCGTGCGCCCGTCGCGGGCTGCACACCCGTCGTGGACTGTGCAGCGTGTTGCTTCACAAACTCCTTTTCCTGCTCGTCTGTGAGCAGACGGCCGTCACGAATGTGTACCACGCGATCAGCCCAAAAGGCAGTCTCGGGGTCATGTGTAATCAGTACGATTGTTTTGCCGCGCTCCTGCATGGACTTGAACGTGTTGAGTACCATCTCACTTGTTGCAGAGTCCAGATTGCCTGTTGGCTCATCGGCAAAAATGACCGCCGGGTCGTTTACCAGCGCACGAGCAATGGCTACGCGCTGCACCTGACCACCGGAAAGCTCGTTTGATTTGTGCTCGTAGTACTCCTCGGGCAGGCCAACAGAACGCAACGCCTTCCAAGCACGCAACTCTCGCTCTTTTGCGGGAATGTCCGAGTAGATGAGCGGCAGCATAACGTTTCGCAGCACCGTAGTGCGCGGCAGTAGGTTAAACGACTGGAAGACAAAGCCCAGACGCGTGGCGCGAATCTCCGCTAGATCGTCATCGGAAAGATCTGCAACCTCAAGTCCCTCGAGCTTGTACGAGCCAGCAGTAGGCGTATCCAGGCAGCCCAAAATGTTCATCAGGGTTGATTTGCCCGAGCCTGACGGACCCATGATGCAGAGAAATTCGCCCTTCTCCACAGTCAAGGAAACACCCCGTAGAGCGTGCGTCAAACCTGCAGCCGTCTCATAAATGCGATGCAGCTTATGTACCTCAATTACCTTGGACATACGCGTCGCCTACTTGGAATCTTTGGAGCCTGTTGCATCAGTCGATGAGCCAGACGTTGCGCCTGCTGGAGCGTCCATAGCCGCGCCCTGAGATGGACCGCCGGCGCCACCGCCAATCATCACCTCAGTGCCGTCCTCAATACCGGCACCCTCGATGACGGCCGTCGTAGAACTTTGTGCCTTTACGGTCACTGGCACGCGCTCTACCTGCGGGTAGCCCTTCTCGTCACGAGAAGTGACCACGTTGACGTAAGCGCCATCCCCGTCGTCCATGACAGCAACAAGAGGCACGGTCAGCACGTTGTCCATGTGCTGAATCATGATGTCCACGTTGGCAGTCATACCTGGCTTGATGGAGGCGTCGGGACTGCTAATAAGCAGGTCAACGGTGTAAGAAACAATGGATCGACCGGGGTTATCGTAACTTGCACCTGCGTCGGCGCCGTTGGACGAAACAGCAGAAACGTGAGTCACCACTGCATCGCAATACAGGTCTCGCAGAGCTGTAAAGCTGACCTGCGCCTTCTGGTCAACGGCAATGCGGGAAATGTCCACCTCGTTGATCTGGACGTTCACCTTCATCTGGGAAAGGTCCGCGATAGTAATCAGAGGACCGGCATTGCCAGCACCTGGTGCAGACGAGCCAACCGAAGCGCCGTTCACCGCGTTCATCACAATAACCGTTCCGTCACAAGGAGCGGTGACTACACGCTTATCTGCCTGGGCAATTGCGTCGTTATAAGCAGATCGTGCCTCCTCAAGCGCAATCTGGGCGCTCTCCAGATTTGCTTCCGCCGCTTCCACAGCCGCAGCGATGGATGCAGCGTTTGCTTCTTGTCCGTCCTCACCTGCCTCGGGGACACCGTTGCGTGCGGACGCTAGGGCTGAGCGTGCTTTGCTAACCTCGTTCTCGGCTGCTTTTACCTGCTGAGATGCCTTACGAACAGCCTTATCCAGCTCATCGTTCTTTACAGTAAAAAGCTTGTCGCCTTTATGGACGTACGTGCCTTCAGAAACCTGAACATCCTGAATAATGCCATCTACCTCGGGAGTTACCACTGTTGACGACACGGGCTTGATGGATCCAGACGCAGAAACAGAATCGCTGAACTCGCCGCGCGTGACAAACGTAGTGCTTGGCATCACGGTGGTGTTCTGGTTCTGGCCGCCCTGGCACATAGGCAAAATAAACAATATGACGAGAAGAACAAAGACTCCAGCAGCTATTCCTGCCTTGATAAGTTTCTTTTTACGACGAGCTTTACGGTGACGAGCCAAACTCTCGTACGCCTCACGAGCTTCAGCGTCTTCTTCGCTCTCACCTGGAGAAATGACACCAATCTGGGAGCCTAAGTTAGCCGTCTGATCAGCAATTGTTGGTAGCGTAGAGGCAAAGGCTGCCTGCTGATATCCTTCGGGTGGCGTGGGGATGTTAGGGGCTCCGGCGCCTGTAGCGCCTGTAGTGCCCGGCGCGCCTGTGGAGCCCGCATCGCCTGCAGTGCCCGCACCGGCCACATTTCCCTCATTGGTTTCTTGTTTTGAACCGTGGTTGAAGTGAAGCATAGGTCCCTCCGAAATCCATGCTTAAAACACGAGAAATCCCAGAAGAAATCAGTTTGACCTTTCAGTTTATATAAAAATTTTCAGCAGAAGTTAGCTTGCTTGAACAACTACGGCGAGCGGTATAAAAGCAGCGGTCTGTGTCAGCGAGCTACTCAAACACAAACGCGCAACCACCGTAACTGTCCAACGTGTTTCTCGCCCCTATTGCACCACAAGCTCAAAGTTATCATTTGATCGCTGAATGCTCCATTTTATCGATGTAGCGGAATCAACCAGCGAGAGATCATGTGAGACCAACAACAAAGCTCCTGGATATTCAGACAGTAAACGTTCAAGCGCTACGGTCGAACCAAGGTCTAAATAGTTAGTTGGCTCGTCCACTACGATAAGCTCTGGTGATTCGAGCATTCCCAGCGCAAGCATAAGCTTTCTCATTTCACCTGGACTGGTCGACTCACCTGCAAGAACATAATCAGGGTCGGAATTGAGTTGTGCCACAATAGACAACACTCTTCCACGCTGGGAGTTTGATAGCCCTTTGATTTTTCTTACTGTCTCTGTTTTTTGCAGTTCAGTTGGCTCTTGAGGAATATATAACATCCGCACATCATCAGAAATACTTGAAATAATTTTCTTTATCAGCGTTGTTTTACCACAGCCATTATCGCCAACAACGCCAATATGATCCGTATTACCAATAAATAGCGGTGGTGTTTGTAGATGGCAATCTCCTATGAGAATGCTGTTGGGCTCCATCCTCAATAAAACTTTTCTATTACTTGCTTCACTATCCAGCCAGATATTGGAATCGTATTGTTTCTCAACCTGAATACCTGTGGCTTTACCTGTTGCCTTCTCAAGTCTATCCAACATGCGAGCAGCAAGCTTCCCAGCTTTACCGTCTTGACCTGAAACTATATAGCCCCGCTTTTTTGCACGCGCATCACTGTCATGCTTATCAATGTTTCTTCCACTTTTACGAGCCTGAACTCTAGAAGCCTCTTCTCTGCGCCGTTGGGTTTCTCGCTCTATGCGAGCCTTCTCTTTTTGCGCCGCTTCCTTTGCGTGTAATGCGCTAGAACGTTCAAGCTCTACCTGTGATGATGCCTGAGAATAATTACCAGATTTCATGTTTGCCGTGCCGTTAGCTACAAACAAACATTGAGTGCAGAGTTTGTCCAACAGCTCTCTATCATGTGAAATGAGCACCCCGATACCCTTGAACTGCGACAAGGCCACAAAAAGAGCATGTTTTGTTGATACATCCACATGATTAGTGGGCTCGTCTACCACAAGAACATCAGGTGAAGCCCATAAAGCACACGCTACCTGGAGTCGCTTCTGCTGGCCACACGAAAGCGTTTCAAAACGCCAAGGCCAATCATCCCCCAAAGCAAGCTCTCGCCTCAATTTAATTGCCGCATCATCGTAGGCAACAGCAAAATCAAAAAGATTCGGTGGGGTCTCCGTTGCATTTTGAGCACAATATACCGAGAAAAACGATGGGCTTATAACTCCCTTATCTGGCTGCAATAAACCACATACGATACGGGCAAGGGTTGTTTTTCCAGATCCGTTATTACCAACAAAGCCGGTCCATCCTTGTGGAAGCACAAAAGTCACATCATGTAAGGTAGGCTCCACCGCTGAAGGATAGGTATATTCAATATTTGAAAGATTAAGCTGCATGATACCTCGGTTCTGCCGAAGACCACGCGGAGTAGCATGCAATTATACGCAGATAAATGACGGTGAATTAAGACATGATTAAGCAATACTACACCCGCGGTAGTGTCGTCAGCGACGTTACGTGAATTCGGGTTTTATGAGTATCGCTAGTTGTTCATGCACCTAATCCCTTCTCGCACCAGCGCTTGCCAAAGGCCCTGGTGAATCAATTGAACTTATAGTAGCTTGCAAGACTTACGGTAACAAGAGATATTCTGCGGTCATCTTCCTAAGCAGAATCGTTATAGGCAAAAATCTAGCAAGCTTTTGCGAAAAACAGTCTACTTCTTGCCGATATCGGCAAAATCAAAAAACTGAATAACATAAAAAATACTGTCCACTGAAATGGACAGTATTTTAAATTGAGTATTTGCAACTCTTAACACACAGGATTGCCGTACTCGCGCAACATAGCATCACGGTCAACAATCCACTGCTTACCATACTTACGAGCATCTACTCCTGGAACTATTTTGCCGTATGAAACAGCCTTACGCAAAGTGGACTCACTTAGGCCCCAAAGTTCGCTAGCATCTGAAAACGATATAAGCCCATCAAAGGGCGTTGCAACTTCCGTTCCGTTCTCCCATAGTTCATCACAAGAGAGATCAAGGTCATCGTTCCAGATAATACCGTAGCCGCCCTGATCAACTTCTACGTCTCTGAACAGCGATTCGTTATCCTCCAATGTCTTGAAGACCGGGAAACGATGCATAAGTGGAGCTACATCGTAGATTTTTGTAGTGCCGTTGGTAAACTGAACGCTTAACTTTAAGCTAGTCAGAGCGGAGACATCTTTTACCTTATGAAATTTCATAATCTGCCTCCTTTAGACGAGCGGATCGATCTTCTTAAATTCTTGCGTCTCCCACATATCAAGAAGCTCAGTTTGGTGAATCTCTATCCACTCGCGCACCATACCAGCAGCGCGAGTCGGCAGACTACCATCAATCTCCTCACCCGAATTGATGTCAAAAGCTGCAGTGTCCTCACCATAAATCGCATGGATGTGCGGTGGATTGTGCTCTGAGCCCAAGAAATACATGCGTATAACTATCCCGTAAAACCGTGCAAGTGTAGGCATCTGTATCCTTTCCTTTTTGATAAGTATATCACGATAACGTGATATACTCCATAATTCATCCTTAACCATTACCACCTGCTATTGAACTGCCTCCCATTTCTTGGACACAGTTCACTACATACCTATTGTTTATAATGAGGCTTCGTCATCGCGAGAAGATGAGTTTCAAATTTGCATACCTCATCGCAACAAAACCTCACTAATCTCATGCGCTCCTCAGAGATTGACTCTTTTCCCGATTACGCGAACAGCGTCCATGGCATCCACCACTGAGACCGCGGAGGCATATGGATTAAGACGCGTATACGCGCTCCATATGCGGGCAATTTCATCGGAGCCTTCAATCTCTCGACTAACAAGCTCATAGTCTTTCATAATGTCTGAGGAACCGCGATGCTCAGACGTCCGCTGTACAGCCTCCCGCAGCGTCTCCCAGTCAATCATCTGTTCGTATAGTTTTACGAGCGTGGCGAGGTCGTACAGATCTCGAGCACGCGTGGTAGCGACACCACGCTTCACTACCGCCTCGAACTTCTCTGCGATACACG
>NZ_CAUSFQ010000025.1:0-15119 GCF_963530955.1 Lancefieldella parvula
AAGAATAGCTACGAGAGAAACCTCTGGAATATCAAGTCCTTCTCGCAAAAGGTTAATTCCAACCAGTACGTCAATCTTTCCCTGGCGCAAATCTCTAATGATTTCTACGCGGTCAAGCGTAGCGGTATCCGAGTGCATATAGTTGACTTTAATGCCCTCATCTAGCAGGTGATCTGTAAGATCTTCTGCCATTCTTTTAGTAAGCGTGGTAACAAGAACGCGCTCTTTTTTTGCTACTCTCTCTTTGACCTCTGAAATAAGATCATCAATCTGACCCCTTACTGGTCTGACATCAATCTTTGGATCTAGGAGGCCAGTTGGACGAATAATCTGCTCAACCTGTTGTTGGGCAACCGTCTCTTCGTAGTCTCCAGGAGTTGCAGAGACGTAAATAAACTGTGGAATACGTCCCTCAAATTCGTCAAATCTGAGCGGCCTGTTATCAAGTGCAGAAGGAAGTCTAAATCCGTGATCTACCAGCGTAACCTTACGAGACCTATCACCCTCATACATACCTCTTATTTGAGGAACGGTAACATGTGACTCATCAATGATGCAAATCATGTCTTTAGGGAAATAATCAATGAGTGTATAGGGAGGCTCACCGGGAGCACGCCCATCTAAATGGCGCGAGTAGTTCTCAATACCATTGCAATAACCCATAGTCTCAAGCATCTCTAGATCATAGTTTGTCCTCTGAGCAAGACGCTGAGCTTCTAGCAATTTATCGTTTTCTTTACGCTCTTTAACACGAGCTTCCATCTCTTACGAGAGTGTTGTAAGAGCATTGGTAATCTTTGGACGCTCAGTAACGTAGTGAGATGCTGGCCAAATTGGAATAGCATCAAACTCTCTAAGCACTTCTCCCGTTACATTGCTAACCTCTGAAATACTTTCTACTTCATCACCAAAGAACTCAATACGCAGCGGATTTTCTGCATACGGCGGGAACACATCAACAACGTCTCCACGAACCCTAAACATACCGCGCTGCAGGTCGTAATCATTTCTATCGTACTGAACATCAATAAGATCTTTAATAAAATCATCGCGCTCAAGAGGAACAGATTTATCTACATTAGGTGCAAGACCTGCATAATCTTGAGGGCTACCAATACCGTAAATACACGATACAGATGCAACTACAATGACATCTCGTCTAGATAGAAGCGATGAAGTTGCCTGGTGACGGAGCTTCTCTACCTCTTCATTGATGGAAGCATCTTTTTCTATGTACGTATCAGACTGCGGAACATATGCCTCTGGCTGGTAGTAGTCATAGTAGGAGACAAAGTACACAACAGCGTTGTTAGGAAAGAGCTCCTTCATCTCTGAAGCAACCTGTGCAGCTAGTGTTTTATTGGGTTCCATAATAAGCGTGGGGCGGTTGAGCTTCTCGATAGTTTTAGCCATAGAGAAGGTCTTACCCGAACCCGTAACACCTAAGAGCGTCTGGTACCTAAGCCCGTCTTCAATTCCTTGAGCAAGCTTTTCTATTGCCTGTGGCTGGTCACCTGCGGGTTCAAAAGGAGATACTACCTGAAGCTTCTCTTCTCCTACTTCACGACCAAATCGGCGCAGTTCAGCACCTATATATTCTTTATGTTGATCTTCAGCATGAGATGCATCCATGAGATTCTCCTTTTCTTGTGAAAGTAGTATACCCCACTTCTCAAAACTGAAACACTTGTTCTATACTATTTATAAATTGCAGTATAGTTTCAAAGTGTGACGGGTAATAAATACATTACCTATATGCGTTAAACTAGCATTTAAATAAACAAGTTACATCAGATAAAGGAGATACCTTGGGCGTCTCAGATCTTTTCTCGCTAAATAAAGCTTCAAAGCAACCTCAGGGTTCTACCCTAGAGAAGATTTTGCTGCGCTCAAATAATGTCATTGCCGCTCTTAAAGACCTTGTTGCAAACAATCAGATTGCAGAGGCTGGTCTTCAAGAGATGCTGATGCGCTCTAAAAATCTCGAGAATACCAATCTGCCCAAGGGCGATGTTCATAAGCTGGACAGAACGGGTCGCTGGTGGTTCAACGCTAACACAATGGAGTGCGCACCAGAAGAGTACGATGCTTTTATTGCAACAGAAGCAATCCTCAACATTTCACAAGATGTTGAAGCCCTAAAGAATACACATGCTTCTGAGACAGATCTTCAGCTTGTTCGTACTACCCTCTCGCAGGTAGCAAGTCTCATGCCCAAGTCAGCTTCTCTTTCTGAGCAGGTTGCTCCTTTTAGCGGTAACGCTGATGGCAGCTCAGACTGGATGAAGCGTCTCTGGTTTGCCAACTACGTTGAGAACACGCCATTCCCTTTTAGGATGGTGTATAACTTCTCCTACAATCCACAACTTGATATTTTGGTATTCGAGTTCTTTGTAGCTCGTCCTCGCTGCTTTAGTTTCTTATCCGCAGAAAAGGCAGAGCAAATTGCAGCGGCGCGCGCTTACGCGCTGCGTACTTCTCTTTGCGTGGCTCGTATGGCACTTCAAAGCTGCAAAATCTCTCGCGTCTGCATCAACGGCAGCTTGCGCGGAGAAGAACGCATTGTCCTATCCATGGACTTAAACGAGGCTGCTCTTGCTCGCCTCTTGCCTACTGCAGCAAACACTCAAATTGACGGCAACAGCTTCCCACAAGATCCAGCGCTCAGAGTTTCTTTTGACTCTGAAGGTTGGTTTAGCGAAGTTGAGCCTTTTATGAAGCCAACAGACGAGTGGGTTTCTCCTCGTAGCTTCTTTGAAATGCCAGACCTTTCTGATCGCCCCTGCTCGTCAGCAGTTACTGCTGTTTGTGGAGCCCAAAAGGTAAGTGACCTTGGATACTCTGAGGCATCTCATCGCATTAGGCTTTGGAACACCACTCTCAACAACATCCCAAAAGATGCCTCTACCGCAGATGCAGTTGGTAAATTTGAGGAAGCAAAAGCTTCAACTTCTGATATTTACGCCATTGAAGGCTTTGATAGAGTCATCCATGGCCTGGTTGAGGGCACTATTGATTTCTCGGACAGAAGGTCTATGGCCGAGAAATTCCTCTTTGGTTCGCCTTTGCAAAAAACGCTTCAATCCATAAATAACATCATGGATGGAGAGCCAGATGCAGACGCTCTAGAAAAGGTGCTTGCAGAGCTTGAGTCTCAGGTTTCACCAACCCTTGATATGGGTCTGTATCTGGATGACTCTGATTCTATCTACAGATATTTTGATTCCCTCTCAGAGCGCGTAGCTTATAACCTTGCATTCCCCAATGAGCCAAGAAAACTGGTGCTTATTCCAGACACCTATTTTATGTCTTTAGCAAGAATGGCTCGCGCCTACAACCTGCTTGAACAGCCAGAAAAAGCAGAACGCTATGCACAAGAAGCCCATAGAATTTCTCCTTTGGGAATTGATGCAACGCTGCTATTGGTAAGAACATTAGAAGATCAGTCAAAAGTTTTTGAGGCTGCAAAGCTGCTCAAAGACCTTATCGCACACATTTTCTCTAGCTCAGATGTTGCTCTGGTGTACTATCGCTTGGCCTATATGGAGTGGAAGCTAGGACGCTCTGATCTTTGTGCAGCTTGCTATCAAATGGCAATAATTATCGGTGGCAGTGTTGCTCAACCTGCAAAAGAAGAGCTTGAAGACCTTCTTAAGGCAGACGCTTCTGTTAAGAAACTAGATACCCCTCAAGAAGTCTTCTCGTTCCTTAAGCAAAATGGTGTTCCTGTCTTTGATCAGAAAGCTGTGTTTAACAAGGCAGTTGCTATTGGCAGCGCATGTGTTAACGATGGCATTTATTGTGTTGGCCAAAACATGCTCAAGAACTGCCTTGAAATTACCTTTGATGATGCAGCTGCCAAGGTAGAGAGTTCACTGAGGACACCCTTCTAGAGGCCGCGCACGTAAGCTATAACTTATTGCTCTGAATGCTGGTTAAACCGAGCGTTTAACCAAAGTTCTACCTGTGCTTTAAGATCATCAAGGCCTTCAGAGTTTACAAACACCGTATCTGCCTGATTACGCAAATACGTATCGGAAGGCTGATGCGCTATACGCTGCTCAAACTCTTGGCGAGAAGATCCTCGCTGTTCAGCGCGTTCTGCTCTCAGTTCCAAAGGCGCTACAACAACAACAACTTCATCAACCAGCTCAAGCAAGTCTTCAACGCGGTCAAGCAGCGGAACCTCTACAAAGCAGAACTGAGCATCTGCAGCAGGAGCCTCTTTTGTGAGGAATTGACGCATATATTCCCTGATAAAAGGCATCTCAAGCTCTTCTAAGAGCTCAGCAGATTCTCTAGTGGCAAAAGCCCTACGACCAAGCTCTCGTCTATTAATCTCATGAGTAACGGGATCCAACAGATCGTTACCAAAAGCCTCTGCCACACGATACGTACACTCGCATCCAGGTCTCAGAAGTCTACGAGAAACCTCATCAAGGTCAAAGCGCAGACCACCTGCTGCTTCAAACATTTTAGAAACAGTTGATTTACCAGACGCCATTCCGCCGGCGAGAATTACCTTGTACATGTAGTTCACTCCTATAACTGCAGTGCTGTATAAGAGCCTAGCAGTTTTACTTCTTCAGGAGTATGAGTTACCCAAATTACAACTTTTGATTCAATGAACGGTTTGACAGAGGCAATAACCTGCTGCTTAAGCGCTTCGTCTAATCCCTTGAGCGGCTCATCAAAGAGCAAGATGTCTGCATCTGCAAAGAGTGTACGTAAAAGAGCAACGCGTCTCTTTTGACCACCGGAAAGCTCAGAAACAGGATTGTTTTCTGTTCCTTCAAGTCCTACCTCACAAAGCGCCTCTTTAATACGCTTTCGGGCGCTTTGTTTTTGCTCCTTTGAGTGCAACTGTATAGCAAGCATGATATTTGCCATAACGCTCAAGTTTTCTAGCAGTCTATCTTCCTGAAACATCATGACCGTTTTAGTGTCAGGCGCTTTAAGCACTGTGCCTGAATCAGTCACTTCAAGACCACAAAGAATACGAAGAAGTGTTGTTTTACCTGCTCCAGAGGGCTCAGAGAGTACGTACACTCCCCTCTCAAATTTGTAGGAAAAATCATCAAGCACAACCGTATTACCAAACGATTTAGTGATGTTTTTTACCTCAAGCAACTGCTCGGTTGCATAGGCACAATTAGTTGTGTTCATACTCATGAGCAGCTCTTTTCTAACCTTGCAGCAGCCCATGAAACTAACCGCATCACGATCTTCTCGCCAAGTGCGCTCATCACAATAACCACAAGCGTCCACGCAAAAAGGGCTGGCGTATCCAAATACACTTTAGCGTTATAGAGGTGCTCGCCAATGGAGAATGTGGGAAGGCCAATGACCTCGGCAGCAATTCCCGACTTCCAGCAAAATCCCATGGCAAGTGAGGTGGCTGTCTTAAGCGAGGGCATAATCTGCGACAAATAAATTGATTTAATGCGATGCCAACCGTGAATGTGGTATACATCAGCCATCTCAATAAGCTGCTGGTCAGTGCTGAGGAGCCCCTCAAGTACTGCAATGTAGATGATGGGAAGTGCCATCAAAAATGAAATTGAAATTGAGAGGTAGGGCGTGCGAACCCAGATTAGTAGCAAGATGACAAACGATGCCACGGGAATTGATTTAATCGTAGAAATAAGCGGCTCAAAAAGAATCTTGATCAGTTTGTACTTAAAACTCAAAAACGCCAGCAAGGAGCCAACGGTAAAAGCAAGTGCTCCACCAGCAAAAATACGTAAAAGAGAAAGTCCAATAGAAACCCAAAACTCGCGCAGTTGAGCTAGCGAGAAAAGCGTCTGAATGGTCTGAATAGGTGAAGTTAAAACAATATCCTGATTGATGACAACAGCAGCCATCTGCCACACGACAAGCCAAAATACCAGTGCACCTAAACGTGCTCCCCAGCTAGAAGCAACTTTGCGCACAGTCGGTTTGCCTTGCACGCGGCCCACACCTTGGGTCTGACCTACGCTTTGGGCCTGATCGTTTTTCTCGACAGAAAAATCTGCCGAGGCAGCGCCTTTCTTGGCGCCACCTCGGGCAGAAATACTATCTTTTATGTGCGGGTTATGCGCCAAAGTAGAAATCGTCTCCAGGAACCTGTCCGCCTACTGCCTGAGGATTAGCCTCAGCCAGAATGCCTAAATAACTTGAAAGCGCCGTCTTCATATCTGCGCCGTCGATATACGTAATATTACACTTAGGCAACGCAACCTTGGCAATAGGCTCTGGGACAATACCATATTTGCCCACAAGTGTGGCGGCATCGTCTGGATGATCTACCGCAAACTCAACCGAGTCTTTGTAGTGAGAAAGTAAAGCTGTAACGGCATCTGGAGAATCTGAGATAAGCTTTGAGGAAATAATAGTGACGCCTGCAATCAGCTTGCTCTGAGGATTGACAGCCTCCCACTCAGCGCCAAGGTCGATTGCAACGCGAATCTGGCTGTTCTTGCTTTGTGCCACCGTAACAAAAGGCTGTGGGAGCAGCGCAATTCCCTCTGGGTCTTGAGCTAAAGCAGCAACACACTCGGTGTGCTCACTCTTCCACTCAACCTGGACATCCTCGCCAAGCGTCATACCGTTTTTGCTTAACAGATAGGATAAGGCGTACTCAGGAACAGCACCTTTACCAGAGGCGTAGAGTGTCTTTCCCTTAAGATCAGCAAATTTAGAGATAGCGTTACCTGTCTCAACAATGTAGAGAACATTGAGTACATTAAGACAAGCTACCTTGTATGCACCCTTAGTCTTGTTAAAGAGTGTAGCTGCAAGGTTTGCAGGAATAGATGCAACGTCCACATCACCCTGAGCAACCTTGGCAACTACCTGATCAGGAGCATCCAAGATCTCAAAGGAATAGTTGTTGTCCGTGATATTTTGCGCTTCAACCTCACTCATAAACTTAACTAAGCCCATGGCGGTAGGCCCTTTAAGTGTTGCAACTCTTACGGCAACAGGCTCAGACTTTTTTTTCTCTTCTGAAGCATTTTCTTGAGGCTTCTCTTGACCTGTTCCAGAACAGCCGAAAAGTGCAGCAGCTGGAATAAGACCTGCAAGCTTAAGAAACGAACGTCTATCCATGAATCACTCCTGACTCGAAAAGTTAACTAAGGCTACCTTATCACGTCTACGGCAAAATTCACACGATATACAGCATATCTTACAAACTCTTTGATACATCCATGTAGGCAAAACGTGCCCATGGCGAGAAAAACTAGTTCTTCTCGCCATATCCAAGGACGTACGCACGGCACAGGTTCTCGGTGCCGATAATTGCATCGATGTGGCAACGCTCACGACCGTGAGTGTTGAGGCATGCTGGGCCAAATGCGCCGCTCTTAAGATCGTTGCCGGAGAAATATGCAGCGTTAGCATCAGTTGAGAAGTGGAAGGCAACCTGCTGGTTCCACTTTTCTGGCTCAACAACCTCCTGCGCACACGCAATAAGTTTGTTGGAAACTTCCCAATCGTAAGGCGAGCGAATATCAGAAACAATGATGCCTACGTGGTGCTCGTTTGAATTGTAGTCAGGGCCAATAAGGGTAATGTCCAGCGATACGTACTCATCCACCTCAACAGGCAAGAATGCGCCGCCGTGACCAATCTCCTCGTACATGGGGAATGCAAACAAGGTGTTATAGAGGGGTTTCTCGCCAGACTGTGCAAGCCAACGGAGCGTATGAAGCTGCGCTGCAACACAAGCCTTATCGTCGATAAAGCGAGAAACCATATAGCCGTTGTCATACATCTCAAAGTGTGGGTCAATAGCAACAACCGCGCCCTCGGAAACGCCCAGTGCACGAGCTTCCTCAGGGGAAGAAACGTCAGCGATAAGCGAGATGGACATATTGTCCTCGTTGCGCTCCATGGTTCTAGCGTCTTCAAAGACGTGAACGGAGTGGTGGTTGCAGATTACCTGGCCGTCAACAACGGAGCCGTCTCTACAGACAACGTGGCAGGTCTCGCCCTCAATGCTGTGGTAGTTGATGCCACCCAGCTGACGAACGCGCAGCGTACCGTCTGAGTTGAAGCCACGGACAATCAGGCCAATGGTATCAAGGTGAGCATTAACGCCAACAGTCTTGCTGGTATCCTTGCCTTCTACCAGGACGTATGCAGTAGCCTTATTGTCAATTTGAAGCTCATAGCCTGCCTCAGCGACAAGCTCACGGAGCAGCTCGTGAATGCGCTCATAGTAGCCAACAGGACTATCGCACTCAACAAGTTTCTTTGTAGTGTCAATCAGATACTGTGTATCAGTCTCAAAATGAGTCATGAAATCTCCTAGTTTTGTGGATGGGTGTAGAGCTCTACCAGGTGCTCAAGCATGTCAACCATGCTCTCAAGCTCTGGGACAGGAACAAACTCTCTGACACCGTGAGCATTGTAGTAGCAAGCAGAAAGATTAGCGCACGGGAATCCTCTAAAGGAAAGCTGGGATCCGTCGGTGCCGCCACGCATTGGAATGCAGGTCATTTCTACGCCGACCTTCTCGTATGCAGTGCGTGCATTCTCGATTAAGTGCGCATACTCAGGCTTTAATACGATGTCAGCCAAGTTGTGATACTGGTCGTGAATCTCAACGGAAAGTACCTCAGAGCCAATCTGCTTGTTTACATACGCCGCAGCGTCAACCATCAACTGCTTGCGACGCTCAACCTTTGCCTGATCGTGGTCACGAATAATGTAATCAGCGCGAGCAGACTCGCAATCACCATTGACGCGTTCCAGATAGAAGAAGCCATCATAGCCCTCAGTGAACTCAGGACGCTCCGCAGGGGGAAGCAGCTCGTGGAAGCGCATGATTGCCTCAGACGCATTAATCATCTGGCCTTTTGCGGTACCTGTATGAACCGAAAGTCCGTGAGCACGTACAAACACCTCAGCGGCATTAAACGTCTCGTAGCAGAACTCACCAAAGGGACCGCCGTCAATGGTATAGCCATACGCAGCACCAAAGGTATCAAGGTCGAGAAGAGCAGCGCCGTGGCCAATCTCCTCATCAGGAACAAAGGCAAGTGCGATGCGTGGGTGCTTAAGCTCTGGATGCTCTTTGTAGCGAGCGAGCAAGCTGACCAGCATGGCAATGCCAGCCTTGTCGTCGCCGCCAAGCAGCGACGTGCCATCAGTGGTAACCAGCTGCCAACCAACCATATGCTCAAGCTGAGGATTTGTCTCAGGGCTGATATAGACCTCTCTACCCTCGCGATCAGAACCAACTACCAGCTTGCCGCCCTCATACGTAACAACCTGAGGATGAACGGGGTTACCCCAAGACTGCCAAGCCGTATCAATATGGCAGCAGAAACCAAGAGTTGGAAGGTCCTCCAAACCCTTGCTTGCCGGCCAGTGAGCAACCACGTAGGCGTGCTCATCAACAACTACATTTTCTGCACCAAGCTCACGAAGATCAGCCGCAACAACCTCAGCCATCTGGTGCTGAGACTCAGTTGAAGGAACGGCATCTGCCGTCAGAGGATTAGACTGAGAAGAAACCTTGCAATACGCAATAAATCTATCTAGAACGTCACTCATAAAACTCCCTTACAAAAAACTGCGCTAACCAAATAGTTAACGCAGTTTAGAGTATCAATGTATTAACGAGAAGACCGTGAGGCTCGTGAAGCTGTAACAAAGGATTTCCAAAGTTCGCAATCAGCCTTGCTGTAATGCCATCCATACTCTGGATGCCACTGTACGCCTAAGGCAAACGTCTTCCCCTTGACCTCAGCGCCTTCAATAATGCCGTCTGACGCATAGGCAACTACCGTAAGTTCAGAAGACACCTTTCGGAGTGCCTCATCGTGATATGAATTTGCCTGAATGTCCTCTACCTGGCCCAAGGCGTTGTATAGCAAAGAGTCTTTTTGAACATGAACAGCATGAGCTGGATGATACAGATTTGCTGAATGAGTCCAGAAAGTATGATTTTCTGCTGGCTCCATGGTATGCAGATCTTGTACAAGCGTACCGCCCAGCACAACATTTAAAAGCTGAAGGCCACGGCAAATAGCAAGTAAAGGTTTATCTGCAGCAAGTACCTGCTTTACCAGCTCAAACTCAAGCGCATCTCGTATAGGACACAAACGATTAAGGTCGCGTGGTTCTTCTCCCCAATTGCGAGGGTCAACATCATGACCACCAGTGAGGCAGAAGCCGTCACACATCTCAACAAACTGACCAATAACTTCTGGATCTTCTGTTAAAGGCATCATGATTGGAATGCCGCCAGCTGCAAGAATGGCATCAAACTGAATTTGTGATACAGAAGCAGAATCAGAAAAATTTTCTTCAGGCATCCAACGAGGGGTTACACAGATAAGAGGACGCTCAGAAGCAGGAAGATCTGGAACATCATTGAATGCATCTTTTACGATATCTGGAATAACCACAAAACCCTCTTATCAGTCAGTACTTCTATCTAAATTCACGTTAAAGGTATACCCTTAATGAGTCTATGACTTTATCGCTTTTACGTTCTTCATGCCACCCTGACAACTCTTCCTTCACAATGTTTTTTCACTCATGAAACATTTTTCTGTATTGCATACAATTAATTTGGGTATTAAGAAGCCAGTTCTTACATTTAAACTTCATGTTTTGAAGATACAAACGGAAGGCGCCCTATGAAAGAGCATGTATTTACTAACCTTTCCCGTAAAACATTCTTACGTGGATCTTTGGCGGCTGCCGTTGCCGCTAGTTCTGCTTCACTACTTTCTGCTTGTGGCGGTTCAGCTGGCGGAGACTCTGATAAAAAAGTATTGCGCTTTGGCGTAAATAACCCAAAGGTAACCTTTGATACTCAAAAGACTTCTGGTTCTGTTGGCGTATCTGAGGCAGTTGCAGAATCTTTGCTGGTGCTTAACCCAGACACAAAAGAAATTGAGCCAAACCTGGTAACTGGCCTTCCTACCGTCTCTGATGATGGTCTTACCTACTCATATGAGCTTAAGGATGGCATCAAGTTCCACAACGGAGAGACCCTTAAGTCCTCTGACGTTAAATACACCTTGACGCGTATGTTCTTGCCAGCTACTAAGGCAACCTCAATTGACTCGTACGCATACATCGAGGGTGCTAAAGACATCATTGCCGGCACAACAGAGGAACTTTCTGGTGTTGTTATTAAGGATGACCGTCACTTTGACATCAAACTGACTCAGCCTTATTCAACCTTTAATGCAATTATGGCTCAGTTCTACGCTGTTATCTACCCAGAGAAGGCTTGCAAAGAAGCCGGTGAGGCATGGGGTACTGAGACCAACTTCATTGGTACTGGCGCTTATAAGCTTGTTTCAAACGACAGCACTACTGAGGTTGTTCTTGAGGGATTTGCTGACTACCATGAGGGCAAGCCTGGCCTAGATGAGCTCAGATTTGTTTACATCGATGATGCCAATACTCGTATTCTTAACTATAAGAACAATGATGTTGACCTGGTCTTTATTTCTCAGTCTCTTATCCAGCAGTACCAAAATGATGAGTCTATTTCCAAAGAGATTGTCAACTACACACCTGCATCCACGCAGTTTGTAAACTTGAACCTTAAGAGCGAGAACCTCAAAGATGTTCGCGTTCGTCAGGCACTCTCTATGGCAATTGATAGAGACACCATTTGTAGCACCATTCTTTCTGGTGTTGCAAAGCCTGCTAAGTCGTTTATCCCATCTTCTGAGACCGGCTACAACGAGTCCGCTCCAGAGTTTGAGTACAACGTAGACAAGGCAAAGCAACTTCTTGCAGAGGCTGGTGTTTCTAACCTCACTCTTAACGCACAGGTCAGAAGCCAGGATCAGAACCTCATGGTTGCCCTTCAGGATGCTTGGTCCAAGATTGGCGTTACCTGTAACGTAATTGTTATTGACTCTGGCGTTTGGAGCGACGCACGTACCAACGGAGAGCTTGAAGTCACTCTTGTTACCTGGTCTACTCTCTCGTTCCAGGGTGTTGAGCACATGGGCTCTTACTTCCGCTCTGACCGCGCTGCAAAGAAGTCTTCCTTCTACAACAGCACCGAGTTTGACAGCCTGGTTGATCAGGCTCGTTCAACCGTTAACGACAACGATAAGGTCCTGGAGCTTACCCGTCAGGCAGACAGTCTTATGACTCACACAGACTATGCTTGCCTGCCTATCGACTGGCCTCAGATGCCTTACGTCTTGAAGCCAGAGTTTACCGGCCTCACCGTTTTGGTTAACCCTCACTTTGATAAGGTTAAGAAGAAGTAAGCGTTTCCTTCATACAAAACAAGGGCGAGAAGATCAATTGGTCTTCTCGCCCTTTTGTGTTTGTAAGCCGTTTTAAGACACGACAACAGTAGGCGCTACTCGGAAATCTTCTCCTCAAGGCGCGCTTCTTCTACGGCCTTCTGAGCCGCCTCAATAGCATGTGCAACCTGAGGTATGCGGTCGGAATCAGAAAGCGACGCGTCGTACAAGTGGCAGGCGCAGAAGTGACCCGGCTCAGCCTCGATGCGCTCAGGAATGCGCTCGGAGCAAACCTTCATTGCCTTAGGGCAGCGTGTGTGGAATACACAACCCGAAGGTGGATTTGCAGGGCTTGGAACATCGCCTTGAAGAATACGCTTCTCTTGGATACGCTCGTGACGAATACGAGGAATAACGTCAAGAAGTGCCTGAGTATAGGGGTGCAAAGGATGCTCAAAGAGGGCATCTTTTGTAGCAAACTCCATCTGGTGGCCCAGGTACATGACCATAACAGTATCTGCAATGTGGCGGACAACCGAGAGGTCGTGACTGATAAAGATATATGCCAGACCGTGCTCTTTCTGCAGCTCTTCAAGCAGGTTAATTACGTTTGACTGAACAGAAACGTCCAGTGCAGAATCAGGCTCGTCGCAGACAACAATCTCTGGCTCAAGCACAATAGCGCGCGCAATACCAATACGCTGACGCTGACCACCCGAGAACTCATGAGGGTAGCGGTACTTAAACTCAAGGTTAAGGCCAACTTCCTCCATAACCTCTTCAATGCGAGCATCGCGCTCTGCCTTTGTCTTATACGTACCCGCGATATCAATTGGCTCGCCAATGATATCCATGACCGTCATACGAGGGTTTAGTGAGCTGTAAGGATCCTGGAAAATAAGCTTCATCTTCTGACGTGCACGCTTGAGGTCTTCTCCCTTAAGCGAGGTGAAGTCTTCCCCATCAAGCTCAACCGTACCAGAGGTTGGCTCGGTGAGGCGCAGCACGCACTTGCCGGTTGTAGACTTTCCGCAGCCAGACTCGCCAACAATAGCCAGAGTCTCTTTGCGCCTAAGGTCAAACGAAACATCCTCAACCGCATGAACTGAAGCGTTTGAACGACCAAAAACACCGTTTTTAATGGGGAATCGCTTAACCAAGTTCTTTACGGACAAGATAGTTTTCTCGCCAGAAAGGTCCTTAACGTCTGTGTTTTTCTCTTCTGCCATGACTACTCACCCCACTCATCAGTGTATTTCCAACAGCTGACAGTATGGCAATTGTCTTCACCAACAGCAGTCAAGCCAGGACGACGGTTCTTACAAATGTCCTTAGCAAACGGACAACGTGGATGGAACGGACAGCCAGAAGGCATGTGAGAAAGCATAGGAACGCTACCAGGAATTGCATAGAGTTCCTTGGTGTGCTCGTCAAACGATGGAATGGATGCAATCAGGCCCTGAGCATAGGGGTGCAGAGGGTTAGTAAAGAGCTCTGCAGACTGCGCATACTCAACACGATGACCAGCGTACATGACAAGAACCCAGTCAGCCATCTCGGAAACAACGCCCATATCATGCGTAATCAGCATGACGGCGGTACCCAAGTCTTGCTTCATGCGGTCAATGATCTGCAGAATCTGTGCCTGAACCGTTACGTCAAGCGCGGTTGTTGGCTCGTCACAGATAAGCAGCGAAGGCTGGCACGCAAGTGCCATAGCAATCATGACACGCTGGCGCATACCACCAGAAAGCTCATGAGGATATGACGAGAAGACCTTCTCTGGTGCAGGAATACCCACCAGTTTGATCATATCAAGGGCCTTCTGATCTGCCTCCTGTTTGCTCATGTTGGGATTATGAACAAGGATGCCCTCACGAATCTGAAGACCAGATTTCATTACAGGGTTCAAGGAGGTCATAGGCTCCTGGAAAATCATGCCAATGCGATTACCACGGAAGTCACGCATGCCACCACGAGGAAGCTGAGTTAAATCAGTTCCCTCAAAAATAATTTCTCCGCCGGTAATTTGTGCAGGAGGTGTGGGAAGCAATCCCATAACCGACAAAGCCGTCATGGACTTACCGCAGCCAGACTCTCCTACTACCGCAAGAGTCTCGCCTTTTCGCATGATAAACGAGAGGTCACTTACTGCAGGAAGTGCGCCATCTTCGGTGAAGAGCGTGACATCAAGATGATTGACGTCGAGAAGAACGTTTTTCTTGCACTGTTCTTCTCGCTCCTTCTGAGTGGTCTCTTGCGCAAGGAGGCGCTCTTCAAGGCTGCAAAATTGCACAGACTGACCGTTAGGACCCTCAATGACGTGCTCACATGACGCATCTTTGGTCTCTTTTGTCTGATCACTCTCTTGTGCAAGAGCATCTGTTTTTTCTGCCATCAACGTAACCTCCTTTCTAAGAACGCATCTTTGGATCAAGGGCGTCGCGAAGGGCGTCGCCGAGCAAGTTAAAGGACATAACTGTAATGATGATGACAATACCTGGGGCAATGCTGTAGAGAGGCTGTGATGCAAGGTATGGCTGAGACGCCGCAATCATTTGGCCCCAACTTGCCTCAGGCGGCTGAACGCCCAATCCCAAGAACGAAAGCGTTGCCTCAGAAAGAATTGCACTTGGAATACCCAAGGTAGAAACAACAATCAGCGTTGACATACAGTTAGGCAAGAGATGTTTCATGATGATGCGGAAGCTATTACCGCCAGACAGAATACAAGACTGAATGTATTCAGAATTCTTCAGGCGCATGACATCGCCACGAATCAGCCTTGCGGTGGTAGTCCACATTAAAAGACCTAATGCAATATAGAGATTGATGAGACCTGGACCCATAACAAACATAATCAAAATTGCAAAGAGCAAGAATGGGAAGCTGGAGAAA
>NZ_CAUSFQ010000026.1:0-14641 GCF_963530955.1 Lancefieldella parvula
CTGACAAATCAGAGCTGCGCCGTGGCGAGAAGTGCCTCTACAAGACACTCGGTACCGGACTTGCTATCAACGTTGGTGATTCTGCCCTGGTCAATGTTGTCAGACGCGTTACCGTGGCCGACCACCTCTCTGACCAGCTTAAAGTTCGCGTGATCGACGCCCTTCTCGCCATGCAGGAGCACACCCTTGAGGGTCAGGCGCTCGACCTTGGCTGGGCACAGCACGAGCGCTGGGATGTTACTTCTGACCAATACCTTTTTATGGCGCTCTCCAAAACCGCCTATTACTCTGCTGCATATCCCCTGGTACTGGGTGCGCTCATCGGTGGTGCTGACCAGAAAACGCTTGACGCACTCAAAGAGTTTGGCCTCAAGGTAGGTCTTGCCTTCCAGCTGCAAGACGACCTTCTTAACCTGGTTGGAAACGCCCAGGTACAGGGCAAAGATTTTAGGTCAGACATCACTGAAGGCAAGCGCACGCTCGCCGTGGTCTACGCACTTGAGCATCTTGGCCCAGCAGAAAAGACAGAGCTTGTCTCCATACTTTCTGCGCATACAGGCGATACTTTGAAGCTTCAGCGCGCTGTGGAGCTTATGGAAAGCGCTAATGCGATAAAATTTGTCCGCACGCACGCTCTTGCCTTAGTTGATGAGGCAAAGCACGTGCTTGAAAACGTGATACTTACTGAAGACGCTCGCGACACACTTTTGTCTATGGCAGACTTCTTTGTGAACCGAGAAAGGTAATTATGGATCCTATTACTCCTGGTAGCACTGGTGCTGCCGTTGAAGACATTCAGGAACGCCTCGTAAAGCTTGGCTACACCATCGAAGACGATGAGCGCCAGAGCCACACATTTGGCAAGTCAACTGCTCGCGCCGTTGCGCGCTTTAGGCTTGACCATGACCTTTCTCTTGGAGAAGAAGTAGATGCCTCTACCTGGGCAATCATGGTCGATGAGGGCTATGAGCTAGGAGACAGAACTCTCTACCTTCGTCTTCCTAACTTCCACGGCAATGACGTGCGTCAGCTGCAAGAGCGTCTCAACATCTTGGGTTTCTCGTGCGGAAAAGTTGATGGCCATTACGGTGTTCACACCGAGGCTGCCGTTAAGCTCTTCCAGGAAAGCGTCGGCGAACTTGCTGATGGCATGGCGTTTCAGGATACCCTCGACGCTATTGAGCGTCTGCGTCACGTTTGGTCTGGTAAGCAGGCAAAAGGCCCTCACCCACAGGGTCCTATGGGCTTTGCGCGAGCTGCCAACGTTCTTGAGACCACCTGCATTGCTATTACGGGAGAAGATCCTATCTCTAGAAACGTAGCTGCTCGCGTCTATAACCTTTCTAAGGCAACTACTGAGGCAAGCGGCATGACCATGATTGATCGCGCCGATTCCCCTACTGATGCAGCCACTATTTTGGTTCTGACCACAGCTTATGCCCCAAGCATGCCCGCCCGCGGACAGGTTGGTATTGGCTCTGTTTCTATGGAAGAAAACGAGACGCTGCCAGCAAGACTGCGCACTGCCATTGAGTCTGCTGATGCAACGGGCTCCCCTATCAAGATTGTGCTGCCAGAAGGAACAAACGTAGACGGCTCATTTACTACCGCAGACGCGCAGACTTTAGCAGTTCTTGTTCTTGATGCAATTTGTGGAGCATTTGCCTCGCTAAGCTGATACACTTAATAGAGTTGCGGACAAAACCAACGTAGTGATTACATTGGGGTATCGTCCAACGGTTAGGACACGGGTTTTTGGTGCCTGGAATGTGGGTTCGAATCCTACTACCCCAGCCATTTTTACGCAACTTTTGTGTAGGGACGCACTCGTATCGAGTAATACGAAGTACTTTGGAGGCTTACGTATGCCACTTACTGCGATTGTCCTCGCTGCAGGCGAGGGAACGCGCATGAAGTCCCACCACCCTAAGATTGTGCACAAATTACTAGATAAACCTCTTGTTTGGTGGAGTGTCAACGCCGCAATTACTGCTGGCGCTGACCGCGTCATTGTGGTTGTTGGTAACCACGCTGACGAGGTTAAATCTGCACTTTCTTGCTTCCCTAACCTTGAGTATGTTGCCCAGACCGAGCGTCTTGGCACCGGCCACGCCGTCAAGGTTGTAAAGGATGCTCTTGGTGGCTTCAAGGGACCCGTTGTTGTTATCAACGGTGACGCATCTCTGTTGCGCGCACAGTCTATTCTCGACCTTGTCGCAGAAACTAAAGCTCACCACAACGCATGTACGGTACTCACAATGACGCCCCCAGATCCAACCGGATATGGTCGCGTCATTTCTTCTAACGGCCAGGTAACTGCCATTGTTGAGCACAAGGATGCTACGCCAGAGCAGCGCGAGCAAGAGCGTGAATGCAACGTTGGCGTGTACTGCTTCTGTGGCGGAAGACTGACCGCAAACATCGATCTTCTCGGCAATGATAACGTTCAGGGCGAGTACTACCTCACCGACATGGTGGGCCTTTACGTCAGCCAGGGCGAGCCTGTTGCTGCCGTCCACGTTGACGACTACAAAGAGGCGCTGGGCGTCAATTCCCGCTCCGAGCTTGCCGTTGCCACCCGCATCATGCAGGAGCGCATCAACGAGCACTGGATGAGCCAGGGCGTCACCATGCTGGACCCAACCTCCGTTTGGATTGGCCCCGAGGTCACGCTTGGCATGGACACCGAGGTTCTTCCGCAGACTATGCTCTACGGCAAGACCTCAATTGGCGAGAATTGCGTGGTAGGCCCTAACACTCGTCTGACCGATACGCTTGTTGGCAACGACGCTGTTGTCGATGAGACTGTTGCTATCAACGCACAGGTAGACGACTTTGCCACCTGCGGTCCTCGCGCTTACCTGCGCCCAGGCACACACCTCATGCCTCACGCCAAGGCAGGCACCCACGTTGAAATCAAAAATTCAACTATCGGCGAGGGCTCCAAGGTTCCTCACCTCTCCTACATTGGTGACACAACCATGGGCTCTGGCGTCAACATTGGCGCAGGCTCAATTACGTGCAATTACGACGGTTACCGCAAGTTCAAGACCAACATCGGCAACAACGTCTTTGTTGGATCCGATACCATGATGGTGGCACCCGTCTCAATTGGTGATGGCGCACTTGTGGGGGCAAGTTCGTGCATCACAAAGGATGTACCAGCAGATGCGCTTGCACTCGAGCGCTCTGAGCAGAAAATTGTTGAGGGATACGCCGCCCAGAGGCGTCACAAGCTTGAGAAAGAGGACTAGATGTTCGAGAACCTGAGTGAACCACTGTTAGTTGCTAGAAATATCAAGCTCTACACCGGTACAGGTAACCCTGAACTGGCTCGTAAGGTTGCAGACATTCTTCACCTAGAGCTACAAGGTCTTCTCCTCGAGAAGTTTGCTAACGGAGAAATCTACGCTCGTTTTGACGAGTCTGTCCGCGGCGACGAGGTCTTCTTCATTCAGTCTTTGGCAGGTGTCAACGTCAACGACCTGGTTATGGAAACGCTGATTGTTGCTGACGCTGCAAAGCGCGCATCTGCTAACAGCTTTACCGTAGTTATCCCTCACTACGCATATGCTCGTCAGGACCGCAAAGCTGCCGCTCGCGAGCCTATTACTGCTCGTTTGATGGCAAACCTGCTTGAGAATGCTGGCGTTGACCGCGTTATCACCCTTGACCTGCACCAGGGCCAGATCCAGGGCTTCTTTGACATTCCTGTTTCTCACCTGACCGCTCTCTACCTTCTGGGCGATTACTTTAAGAGCAAGCCATTTGACTGGGAGAATACCGTTGTTGTCTCCCCTGATATGGGTCGCGCAAAGGCTGCTAAGAAGCTTTCCGACTATCTGGACTGTGGCCTTGCTATTGCACATAAAAGCCGTCCTCGCCACAACGAAAGTGCTGTTATGGGCATCATCGGCGACATCAAGGGCAAGACTTGCATTGTTAACGACGACATGATTGATACCGCAGGTACCCTCTGCGCTTCCGTTGTTAAGCTAAAGGAAATGGGTGCAGGCGACATCTACGTCTGCGCTACCCACGGCGTCTTCTCTGGTCCTGCAATCGAGCGCCTCAACAACTCTCCTATTGAAGAGTGCGTGGTCACCGACGCAATTCCTTGTGCAGCAGCAAACAAGGAAGGCTCCAAGATCAAGACGATTACCATTGCAAACGAGATTGCCGAGGCAATCTACGCTGTTTACACCGACCGTCCAGTCTCCGACATCTTCGGTGGTGACTTTAACCTGTAACCCCGCAGGTCAGCCGCGCGCGGACGACGACGGCAATACTGCAGGTCAAACGCGCGCGGGCGACGACGGCAATACTGCAGGTCAAACGTGCGTGCGAGCGCGGATCGCAAGTGATTTCAACCCGGTATCCATTTCGTGTGGATACCGGGTTTCTTGTGCGAAAGCGCTGCTAGTGATGCGAGTTTCTCGCCAGGTGGACGTAGCAAGCTGGAACAAGTCCGGGACGAACTTGGAGCGAGCCTGATGCGCGCCTGGAGCGAGCCTGATTTTCTCGCCATGTCTGAACGATTTGCCGGAAAAGCGCACCATGTCTGAGCTATTTGCCGGTTTTTCTTATCATGTCTGAGCTGTTTTACTCAGACATGGTGAGGTTTTCAGGCTCAAAGATTCAGGGCCAGACAGTCTATCTTTCAGGCGCCTGATTTCTGCAAAGAATCTGTAACTTCTGCCTAAAAATGTCAAAGAAACTGTGGATTTGCCTGATTTTGTTAAAGAATCTGCGCCACAAATACAGATTCTTTGCACTTTTCAGGCGCGCAATGTTGCAAAGGCGCGCCTGGCGAGAAACCCGGTGCGCTCGCAGCGCCCCACGAATCCCGCACACCTCGCGCCCGGCGAGAAACCCGTGCGCTCGAGGACCACCCTCAGCAGTGCGAGCTCTAGCAGGTCGTTCCGCTTTCGGAATCCGCGAGATCAACGTCGTTTGCAAGCGCCGCTTCCAGCGCAACCTGCAGTCCGCGAGTCATCATCTCCAGCGACATGCTTGGTACCTGGTGCTTCTTCTCACCAGTGCCAGCCTTCTCGCCTGCAGCGAAGCCTTTCTCGGCAGCTGCAGCGTTTTTCTCGACAACCTGCTCCGTTGCGAACGGTACGTGCAGAAACGTGCTGCGAGTCTCCGGAAATCTTGTGGCCAGCGCATGAAGGACCTGGTACATGACGTCGTTGCAGACGTACGTTCCCGCAGTGTACGAGACCGCCGCGGGGATCTCCGACTGGTTCATGGCGGCCACCATGGCATTTACCGGCAGCGATGCAAAATACGCGTCGGGAGCGCTGTTGATGATGCGCTGCGAGAGCGGCTGCTTGCCCGCGTTGTCGGGAATGCGCGCATGAGCCCAGTTGATGCCCACAAACTCGGGCGTAATCTTGCTTCTTCCACCCGCTTGGCCCACGCAAAGCACAATCTCGGGACGCTCCGCTTCAAGCGCGTCGATAACCTTTTGAGCACCAGCGCCAAACTCAACAGGTACGTGCAGTTTTATCACCTGAGCACCGCCAATAGTCTCGGGCAGCGCCTTCACGGCCTCCCAAGCTGGATTGATTTTCTCGCCACCAAAAGGCTCAAATCCGGTAACCAGAATCTTCTTCATTTTGCCTCCGCACCTCAGTTGAACGCCGCATGCCCCGCACGCTGCTCACCGCACGCTGCTCACCGCGCGCCGATCGCTGCACGTCACGCGCGCCGCCGCTAGGCTACCAACCGCGAGCTCAGTTCACGCTGGTCGAACCTGTCGTTTTCCCTTACCATCATAAACGTACACATATCAAACGGGAGGAAATTCAATGCACGGTAACAAAATTGTGCTTGTATCGGGCCTGGGAAATCCTGGCGAGAAATACGCGCGCACCAGGCACAATGCTGGTTTTGCCGTCGTCGATGCTCTTGCCGAGCGCTACGGCGTTTCGTACTGGAAAAGCGAGGCGGGCTGCCAGGTCGCGGAGATCATCCTTCCCGCAGCTCCCGGCGCCTCATCTGGCGAGAAACACCATGTACTCCTGGCCAAACCTCAGGACTTCATGAACACCAGCGGTGGTCCCCTCTCCAAACTTGCTCGTGCACACCACCTTCAACCTGCGCAAATCCTGGTCATTCACGACGAGGTTGACCTCGCAGAGGGACAGCTCAACTTCAAAGAAGGCGGCGGACTCAACTCGCATAACGGTCTGCGTTCCATCGCCGACAAACTCCAGACCAGGGATTTTATGCGTCTGCAGTTTGGCATCGGTCGCCCTCCTGGAAAGATGCCGGTGGCAGACTATGTTCTGCGCGAGCTCAAGGGAAACAACCTGGAAGACTTTCTGGTCACCGCTCAGACAGCGGCCGATCAGGTGGAGCAACTCCTCTGCAGCTAGCAGTCACCGCGCATCACAACTCCTCCGCAGCTAGCAGTCACCGCGCTCCTCCGCGTACCGTCACGTCTCGAGCCCACCGAACTTCTCGCCCTCCGCAGCTAGCAGGCAAAACAAACTGAGAAATATTTATGCTCATTCATGAATTACTCATGCCTTGAATCATGCGCAAATAGTACAATAGGTATGTTGTTTGCGAATACGGGGTTACCCAGACCTCGTATGCGTGAGATACATGCGTCACCTGCCACTGTCTTCTCGTCAGAAGGCACGCTGTAGTGCGGCGCGTCAACTCACTCGCAGTTTTGTTGTGTTAGGAGAGGAGTACCGCTGAATGTATAAGATCCTCGAAAAGACTCAGTTCTCCGAGAAGGTCTTCAAGTTCCGCATCGAGGCACCACAGATGGCCAAGCATGCACATGCTGGTCAGTTCCTGATGGTCCGCGCAAATGAGTGTGGCGAGCGCGTTCCATTTACCTTTGCGGATTGGAATCCTGAGGAGGGTTGGGTCGAGTTTATCTTCATGGTAATCGGCAAGACCACTAGGATGCTTTCTACCTACGAGGTTGGTGATTTCCTGCAGGACGTCACTGGTCCTCTGGGTGAGCCTACCGAGATGGGCGAGGGCAAATGGGCAGTTATCGGCGGCGGCGTTGGCCTGGCTATCGCCTTCCCTGTTGCTCGTCAGCTCGTAGCTGCTGGCCGCGAGGTCCACGCAATCATGGGCGCTCGTACCAAAGAGCTGCTGCTGCTTGAGGATCAGTTCCGTTCCATTCTGGACGACGATCACATCCACATCACCACAGACGACGGTTCTCTTGGCGAGAAGGGCGTTGTAACCGCACCTCTCGAGCGTCTTCTGCAGGACAAGCAGGTCGACCGCGTATTCTGCGTTGGCCCAGTTCCAATGATGAAGTTCTCCACTCTCACTGCCGAGAAGTACGACACACCTATCATCGCTTCCCTGAACCCAATCATGGTCGACGGCACTGGTATGTGCGGTTGCTGCCGTGTTGAGGTTGGCGGCGAGACCAAGTTTGCTTGTGTTGACGGTCCTGACTTTGACGCAACCAAGGTTGACTGGAACGACCTTCGCGCACGTCAGGCAGCCTACCTCACCGAGGAAGGCCAGTCCATCAAGGCTTACGAGGAGACGAGGTGCGCATGCCACAAGTAAACGGTCGCTACATTCCAAACGTCAAGGCACCTCGTACAGCTGACAACGAAGAGCCAGCTGCAGAGCGCGCACAAGACTTCCGCCCTGTCGACAAGGGTTTCACTAAAGAGATGGCAATTGCAGAGGCAAACCGCTGCCTGGATTGTAAGAATCCACTGTGCGTTCAGGGTTGCCCTGTAAACATCAACATTCCTCGCTTCATCGAGGCAATCCGTGCAGAGGAGTTTGGTCGCGGTCTTGACATCATCCGCGAGTCCTCCATGCTTCCTGCAGTTTGTGGTCGTGTTTGCCCACAGGAGAACCAGTGCGAGGGCGTCTGCATCATGGGTAAGCGCAGCGAACCAGTTGCTATTGGTCAGCTTGAGCGCTTCCTTGGCGACCAGCCTGAGCTTGCTTCTAAGCCAGCTATCGCTCCAAAGAACGGCAAAAAGGTTGCAGTTGTAGGCTCCGGTCCTTCCGGTATTGCTTGCGCTGGCGAACTTGCTCGTAACGGCTTTGACGTTACCGTCTTTGAGGCATTCTTCACCGGCGGCGGCGTTCTGGTTTACGGTATTCCTGAGTTCCGTCTTCCAAAGGCTGTTGTTAAGCGCGAGATTGACGGCCTTCAGGAGCTGGGCGTTAAGTTTGAGTTCAACTCTGTTGTCGGTCGTATCACCGATGCAGAAGAGCTCTTTGAGCAGGGCTTTGACGCAATCTACATTGCAACCGGCGCTGGCCTTCCAAAGCTTCTCAACATCCCTGGCGAGAACCTGCCTAATGTCTTCTTTGCAAACGAGTACCTCACCCGCGTTAACCTTATGAAGGCTAACAACTTCCCTGAGTATGACACTCCAACCAAGCACGGCAAGAACGTCGTTGTCTTTGGTGGCGGCAACGTTGCTATGGACGCTGTCCGTACTGCTAAGCGTCTTGGCGCAGAGCGTGCAATCATTGCTTACCGTCGTACCGAGGACGAGATGCCTGCTCGTCGTGCAGAGCTGCACCACGCAAAGGCAGAGGGCGTTGAGGTTCTTCCTCTCGTCTCCCCTCTCGAGTTTGTCGCTGGCGAGGACGGCGCAGTTTGCGCAGTTCGCGTCCAGAAGATGGAGCTCGGCGAGCCTGACGCTGACGGACGTCGTCGTCCAGTTGCTATCGAGGGCGCTATCGAGGACATTCCTTGCGACGTTGCAATTTCTGCAATCGGCACTAACGCTAACCCATTCGCAAAGATGATCGGCGACATCAAGCTCAACAAGTGGGGCTACATTGAGGCCGACGAAGAGGGTCGTACTTCCGATCCTCGCATCTGGGCTGGTGGCGACATCGTAACCGGTGCTGCAACCGTCATTCTTGCAATGGGCGCTGGTAAGGTAGCAGCTGCTTCCATCACCAAGCACCTCGGCTAATTCAGTTTCGCTGACATAGCTTTGGCTCGCAGTTCAGTTACAGCTGACACAGCAAGCTAACCTGCAATCACAAAAGACCTGGTACCACACGGTGCCAGGTCTTTTTTATGGCCGGAAACTCCGTGACCCAACACCCGAGCGCACGAGTTTCTCACCAAGCGCTCTTCTCGCCATCGCGCGCCTAAAAAGTGCAAAGAATCTGTAATTACAGCACCGATTCTTTGCAGAAATCAGGCAAATCCACCGATTCTTTTATGCTTTTAGGCAAAATTTACAGATTCTTTGCAGAAATCAGGCGCGTAAAAGATAGACTGCGTGGCCCTAAATTTTGAGCCTGGAAACTGCATCATGTCTGAGTAAATTTACTCAGACATGGCGAGAAAAACCGGCAAATAGCTCAGATATGGTGTACTTTTCCGGCAAATCGTTCAGACATGGCGAGAAAATCAGGCGCGACCGAGCGTACACCTGGCTCACTCCGGGCTTACACCTCCCGCCTGGCGAGAAACCCGTCAACTAGCAGCGTATCCGCACAAGAAACCCGGCATCCACACGAAATAGATACCGGGTCGAAATCACTCTCAACCTACCCGCGCGCCGCTGACCTGCGGCGTTGCCGTCATTGCGCTCGCACGCGCCACTGACCTGCGGCGTTGCCGTTGCAGCTCTCGCACGCGTGTCTACGAAAGCAGGAACTCCCTGACGCGAGCGGCAATACCTTCGGCGTCCAGGCCAAAGTGCGAAAGCAGCACGTCGCCTGGAGCGGACGTACCAAAGGTACGCATACCAGCAAAGCGCATGGGCGTGGGCAGCTGCTCGGCCAGAAGCTCGGCAACTGCAGCTCCAAGGCCTGTTGCCACGTTGTGCTCCTCAACGGTTACCACATGACGGGTCTTCTCGGCAGATGCCAAAATAACTTCCTCGTCCAAAGGCTTAATGGAGAACACATCAATGACCTCAGCAGAAATCTTCTCCTCTGCCAGTAAATCTGCAGCTGCAAGCGCCTGAGCAACCTCAACACCGCAGGCAGCAATGGTAACGTCGGTACCCTCACGCAGGACGTTAGCAAAAGGCAGGCCGCCCTTGAAAGATTCGTCGTAGATGTCGGCAACCTTGTGGCGACCCATGCGCACGTAGAAGGGGCCATCTGCCTCGGCAGCAAGTCTGAGCGCTGCCCTAGTAGCGTTGTAATCTGCAGGAACAAGCACGCGCATCTGAGGGAGGGCGCGCATCATGCCAATGTCCTCAAGAGACTGATGAGTTGCGCCATCCTCTCCTACTGTAATGCCTGCGTGCGTAGGGCAAATCTTCACGTTGAGGCCGGAGTCGCAGACGGTGTTTCTAATCTGATCGTAAGCGCGACCGGTTGCAAACACGGCAAACGAGCCGGTAAACACGGTGCGTCCCGTAAGTGCCAGTCCAGAAGCAACGCCTACCATGTTCTGCTCGGCAATTCCCACGTCAACCATGCGCTGTGGGAAGGCCTTCTGGAGGTCGGCAAGTTTAGTGGAGCCGGCAAGGTCTGCGTCAACGGCCACGATATCGTGACCCTCGTTTACCAGCTCAACAAGAGTCTGACCATATGTCTCACGAGTTGCTCTAGACATTGGCAACCTCCTTACCATCACCTTGAAGATCAATCAAAAGAAGCTCTCTTGCTGCATCAAGTTCTTCTCGCGCAAGATCAGCCTGTTCAGCCGAAGGAGCGTTTCCGTGCCAGGAAGCCTTATCCTCCATAAATGAGACGCCCTTGCCCTTGACGGTCTGGCAAATGATCGCGGTAGGTGCAGTGTTTCCTGCCTCGCGACCATCTCGTGCGGCGAGAAGGGCCTGGCGCACCTCGTTGACCTCGTGACCGTTAACGCGCAGTACGTTCCAGCCAAAAGAACGGAACTTCTCGTCAATATCGCCAAGAGAGCACACATCGGTGACGTGGCCGTCAATCTGCAGGTTGTTGAGGTCCACAATAGCAATAAGGTTATCCAGCTTCTGGTGAGCAGCAAACATGCATGCCTCCCAGTTAGAGCCCTCCTGCAGCTCGCCGTCGCCCAGAAGGACAAATACCTTCTTAGCGCGCTCTCCGCTTGCCAGAGCGTCCATAGAAAGTCCCAGAGCGCATCCTGCCGCTACCGAGAGACCCTGACCAAGAGAGCCAGAGCAAACCTCAATACCAGGGCATGCGTGGCAATCTGGGTGACCCTGCAGACGGCTGCCAAGCTGGCGGAGGGTAACCATATCCTCGTCATGGAGCCAGTCAAGCAGGTGGTACGCAGCATACAGCACAGGAGCCACGTGACCCTTGGACAGGAAGAACCTATCCTCGGTGTGGTCTTCTGGGTTGTTGTGGTTGTACTTCATAACTCCCGAGAAGAACAGTGTAGCCACAATATCTGCCGCACTCAGTGAGCCACCGGGATGACCTGACTTGCTTTTCTCGAGCATGTCAATGACATCGCGCCTCAGCGTATTAGCTGCAAGCTTGAGCTCATCATCGGTGAGGTTGCGCTCGGGTAATGCAGATGTTCCCATTCTCATCCTCTCAAAACAAGTACGCCCAACCTAAGCTGGGCGTACCACAATCACTATTTATTGCTGAGCCTTAACCTTTTCCCAGTCTGCCTCAAAAGACTTAAGACCGGCGTCGGTCAGAGGGTGCTTCAGACACTTCTTCAAAGCTCCAAATGGAACGGTTGCAATGTCAGCACCAAGCAGAGCTGCCTGAGTCACATGGTTAGGCGTACGGACAGAAGCCGTAATAATCTCTACGGTGTGATCAACGTTTTTATCCCATGCATAGTTCTCAATGCAAGAAACAACGGTTCCCAGCTGCTCAATGCCGTCCTCGCCGATGTCATCAAAGCGACCAACAAATGGAGAAATATAACGGGCGCCAGCATTTGCCGCAAGAAGAGCCTGAGGTGCCGAGAAAATCAGCGTCATGTTGACGCGAATTCCCTCAGAAGCAAGCTGATGGGTAGCAGCAAGACTCTCTGCGCAGATAGGAAGCTTAACAACAATATTTGGAGCAAGAGAAGCCAGGTGACGGCCTTCTTCAATCATGCCCTCAGTTGTTGTTGCTGTTGACTCAGCAGATACAGGAAGTCCCTCGCAAAGCTGAGCAATCTTAACCATATGAGACTCAAAGTCGGCTAGCTTTCCGCCAATCTTTGCATACAGCGATGGGTTGGTAGTAACACCTGCTAAACAGCCCCAGCTAAGAGCCTCAGAAATCTCATCGATATCTGCCGTGTCAATAAAGAACTTCATGTGTAATCCTTTCCTGTACAAACCTAAACGAGTTTGGAAACGTACGTCGTACTAAGAAAGAGCTCATCCACATTGTACAGATTCTTATGTACCGTCTGTGGCGAGAAACCCAAAACAAGTGCAAAAAGGCCGTTTACCCCTCAAACGCCTTATCAATTTTGCTGCGAACGTAGGTGGAAGCAAAGACAAGATCTTCTTTCCAGTTCTCGTTGCCGGTGTACCACATCTCTGCAACAAAGCGCCTGACGCCCTGAGGAACAAGCTGCGACAGAGCTCCCTCGTAGTCAGTGGTACCGGTAGAAAATGGAATCTCGCGATACGCACCGGCAACAGTCTCTTTGAGGTGAGCTGCAAAGATGTGACCAGCACCAAGAGCAATATCGTCAGCAACGGTGTTGCCGTAAATAAACGATGCATTGGTGAGGTTACCAGCGTCGGGATACACACCAAGGTAAGGGCTGTTGATAAGGTTTACGTAGTGCATGGCCTTCTCGACCGTATCCATAAAAGGAGTCTCCATGGTCTCAAAGCCCATAACAATGCCTGCCTTAGCAGCCATTTCTACGGCCTTAGCCAGATTTTCCTCAAAGTACTTGCGCGTATCCTCTGCGCCGTCCTCGTAGTACACGTCATAGCCAGCAAGCTGGATGGTATGAAGTCCCAGGTCGCCTGCAAGGTCAAGCGCCTTCTGCATAATCTCAAGGCCACGCTCACGAGTAGCCTGATCGCGAGAACCAAAAGGATACTTACGGTGACCAGAAAGGCACATAGAGCCCAGGCGAACGCCAGAGTTTACCATTGCCTGACGAACTGCTGCACGCTCCTCACCAGTCCACTCAAGGCGAGAAAGACGAGCGTCAGACTCATCAACGGAGATCTCAACATAATCAAAGCCAGACTCTCCTGCTACGATGAGGCGCTCTTCCCAAGAAAGATCAGTTGGAGTGGCCTTCTCGTAAAGTCCTAGCTGATACTTGGACATATCTTCTCCTTTTAAAAACAGGCGGCCTTAAAAAGACCGCCTGACTGAAACAGATTCTACTCACTGAACAGGCTTTAGTGATTACCCTGTCCGTAGTAGGCATTTGGACCATGCTTGCGCAGGTAGTGCTTGTCCTGAAGGTACTGTGGTGCCTCCTGAACCTTAGGGTTATTGAGCTCGGTGAGTGTTGCCATCTTAGCAACCTCCTCAATAACTACTGCGTGATACACAGCAGCCATGGCATCTTTACCCCAAGAGAAAGGACCATGATTGTGAAGGAGCGTTCCAGGAACCGCAATTGGGTCCAAGTCCGCAAAGCCCTCAACAATAACGTTTCCGGTCTCAAGCTCATAGGCACTTTCTACCTCATCCTTGGTAAGGCTGCGCACGCAAGGAATATCTCCGTAGAAATAATCTGCATGTGTGGTGCCATAGCAAGGAATAGAGCGTCCTGCCTGTGCCCAAGAAACAGCGTGGGTTGAGTGAGTGTGAACAATTCCGCCGATCTTATCGCCCCATGCACGATACAAGCATGCATGAGTTGGAGTATCGGAAGATGGGTTCATCTCACCTTCAACAACGTTACCGTCTAGGTCGCAGATGACCAGATTCTCTGGGCTGAGCTCCTCATAGGAAACGCCCGATGGCTTGATAACAAACAGGCCACGCTCACGGTCAAGCCCAGAAGCATTTCCCCAGGTAAATACTACCAGGCCATGCTTTGGCAGGTCCATGTTTGCTTCATACACTTCATCGCGAAGCTCTTTAAGCATCATAGAGACTGCTCCTTAGAGAACGCTACGGAATGGAACGTTTGGCTCGTGATCGAAGCAATCATGGAAGCCACGGTCGTGATAGTAAGCAAAGCGATCCTTATCCTGTGGATACGTGTAGTGGCCGCCGACCTCCCAGAAGAATGGGTGGAACTTGTAGTCAAGGCGATCCTTACGCATGTCCCAAAGAACCTTAATCTCCTGGACGTCTGCCTGGAAGTTAGTCCAAACATCGTGGTGAATTGGGATAACAACCTTGGACTGAAGAGCCTCAGCCATGCGAAGCATATCGGTTGCTTCCATCTTGTCCTGGATACCAATTGGGTTGCAGCCAAAAGCACCAAAGCAGACGTCTACGCCGCCAAACTCCTGAGCGATGTCTTTACCGTGCTTAGCAAAGTAAATGGAGTAGTGAGAGTCGCCGGAGTGATAGATGTTTCCACCAGGGGTGACAAAGAGGTAGTTAACTGCCTTCTCGTCCATGTCCATTGGGCACTTACCCCAGAGGTCTGGGCGGTTCTCAGAAGTATCAGTAGTGGTAACGATAATGGTGCGGTCAAAGGAATCGTATGCAACGATCTCCATGTCCTTAACCTTAACACGGTCGCCAGGCTTAACAACAATGCACTGCTCACGTGGAACGCCCCAGCCAACCCACCTGTCAACTGCATCCGTAG
>NZ_CAUSFQ010000027.1:0-14524 GCF_963530955.1 Lancefieldella parvula
AAAGGATAGCGCGTGAGCGAGTCTTCAACACAAACTAATAATGCGCAGGACACAACTCCTTGAGAGCCTTGTTAATCATGTTGATGTTGGTGCGGCGAACAATCTCTGCAACGGACTCATCAGTAGCACCGTCAAAGAGTGGTGTTGCAACAGGAATTGGGCCCTCAACGTAACGCTTAGAATCTGCGTCATCGTCATCCCAACCGTGTGCAGCGCCCCAACCAAGGTGGCACTCAAGCAGCTGACCAACGTTCATACGGGAAGGAACGCCCAGTGGGTCGAGAATAACGTCTACTGGGGTACCATCTGCCATGTAAGGCATGTCCTCAACTGGGAGAACCTTACAAATAACACCCTTGTTACCGTGGCGACCAGCGATCTTATCGCCCTGCTGGATCTTTCTGCGCTGAGCAACAAAGACGCGGACCAGGTCGTTTACTCCTGGAGGCAGGTCGTCTCCAGCCTCACGGCTGAAGCGGACAACGTCAACAACGCGACCATAAGAGCCGTGTGGCATCTTAAGGGAAGTATCACGAACATCGTGTGCCTTAGCACCGAAGATTGCGCGAAGCAGGCGCTCTTCTGCGGTCAGAGCAGTCTCACCCTTAGGAGTGACCTTACCAACCAGAATATCGCCAGGGCCAACCTCAGCGCCGATGCGGATGATACCGTCATCGTCGAGGTTTGCGAGCATGTCCTCACCAAGGTTTGGAATCTCGCGGGTAATCTCCTCAGCACCAAGCTTGGTATCACGAGCATCAATCTCGTGGCGGGAAATGTTAACGGAGGTCAGAAGGTCTTCCTGAACAACACGCTCGGAGACGATAATACCGTCCTCGTAGTTGTAGCCTTCCCACGGCATGTAAGCAACGGTAAGGTTTGCACCAAGTGCCAGCTCAGAGTGGTCAACAGATGGACCGTCTGCGATTGGCTGGCCTTTCTCAACCTGCTGTCCAACAGTGACAATTGGACGATGGTTGATGCAAGTGGACTGGTTGGAGCGCTCGTACTTAGGAAGATCGTAGCGCTGAGAACCGTGCTCATCGGAGTAGATGACAACGTGAGCTGCATCAACCTCGGTGACCTCGCCGGCAAACTCTGCACAAATAAGCTCACCAGAGTCCTGAGCTGCGCGGCCCTCCATGCCAGTTCCAACAAATGGAGCGTGGGACTGAATCAGAGGCACTGCCTGACGCTGCATGTTTGCACCCATGAGGGTACGCTTTGCATCGTCGTGCTCGAGGAATGGAATGAGGTTAGCGGCGACGGAGAGAAGCTGACGTGGAGAAACGTCCATGTAGTCAACGTCCTCAACAGGAACCTGTGCAGGTGCACCGAAGGAACCGTCGAAGTCGCGGGTACGTGCAATAACGCGGTCTGCATCAACAATCTTGCCGTCTGCGTCAACCTCAACAAACTTCTTAGACTTAGGGTCAATTGGGGTGTTAGCAGGAGCAATAATGTGATTCTCCTCCTCGTCTGCAGTCATCCAAACGATGTCGTCAGAGACAACGCCGTCCGTGACCTTACGATAAGGAGCCTCGATAAAGCCGTACTCATTTACGTGAGCGTACAGTGCCAAAGAGCCGATAAGACCAATGTTTGGTCCCTCAGGAGTCTCGATTGGGCACATACGGGAGTAGTGCGAGTTGTGAACGTCGCGGACTGCGGTAGGAACGTTGGTACGACGGCTGGAGCCGGACTTG
The DNA here is from genome assembly GCF_963530955.1 of Lancefieldella parvula. GTDB lineage: Bacteria > Actinomycetota > Coriobacteriia > Coriobacteriales > Atopobiaceae > Lancefieldella > Lancefieldella parvula_A. The sequence goes on from NZ_CAUSFQ010000027.1 coordinate 1,707, forward strand.
TGTCCTGCAAGACCGCCAGGTCCCAGAGCAGAAAGACGACGCTTGTGGGTCAAACCAGCAAGTGGGTTTGCCTGGTCCATGAACTGCGAAAGCTGAGAAGAACCGAAGAACTCCTTGATTGCAGCAACAATTGGACGGATATTGATCAAAGACTGTGGAGTGATGTCGTCTGCGTCCTGAGATGCCATACGCTCACGAACAACACGCTCCATACGGCTCATACCAATGCGGAACTGGTTCTGGACCAGCTCACCTACGGTACGAACGCGGCGGTTGCCAAAGTGGTCAATGTCATCAAGGTGCTTAGACTCATCACCTGCATGCACTGCAAGAAGGTACTGAAGAGCTGCGACAATGTCCTCTTTGGTAAGGACACGAACATCTGCAGGAATCTCTTCCTCAAGCTTCTTGTTGATCTTATAACGACCAACGCGTGCAAGGTCATAGCGCTGCTCGTTGAAGAAGAGGCCGTCAAGCAGAGAACGGGCGGAGTCAACAGTTGGTGGCTCGCCTGGACGCTGACGACGATAAATCTCGATAAGAGCATCCTCACGTGTAGTTGCAACGTCACGCTCAAGTGTGTTGCGAACAACATCGGAATCACCAAGGAGCGAGAGAATCTCGTCATCGGTAACAGCAATGCCAAGTGCACGGAGGAAGACGGTAGCGCTCTGGCGACGCTTGCGGTCAATGGAGACGACCAGGTGGCCGCGCTTATCAACCTCAAACTCAAGCCATGCACCACGTGCAGGAATGAACTGAGACTTGTGGACCAGAACACCGTTGTCCATCTCTGACGAGAAATACACGCCAGGTGAACGAACGAGCTGTGAAACCACAACGCGCTCAGAACCGTTGATGATGAAGGTACCGCGCTCAGTCATCAGTGGGAAATCACCCATGAAGACAAGCTGCTCCTTCATCTCACCAGTCTCTTTGTTGACAAAACGGACGTCAACAAAAAGAGGTGCTTGATATGAAATGTCTTTTGCACGACACTCAGCCATTGAATTGGCAGGGTCGCCGAACTGATGGTCACCAAAGGTGACCTGCATGGTTCCAGCGCTGTTCTCAATTGGCGAGAACTCAGCGAAGGACTCTGCAAGGCCCTCTCCCATAAAGCGCTCAAATGATTCCTTCTGTACAGAAATCAGATTTGGCAGCTCCATAGCTGCGGGAATCTTACTGAACGTCCTGCGTCCAGTATGCGCCTGAGGCGTGGTGAGGGAAGTCTTTTTAGCGGTAGACACCAGGTTGTCCTCCTTCAAAAGGGTGGAAGGTGGCAATTGTCGCAACCTAGTAATTTAGTCAAGATTTTAATGCGCGTCAACAGAAAAACACTTGATTTTTTAAGACGTTTTGACTATATTATCGCGTTTATGTTTTTCAACTGCACAAACGTTATGTTGCAGGTAAATCCTTGACTAACTCGTCTTTTCTAGTTATGAAGATTTTGTGGAGAAGGTCCACGGAGACAGAAATAGCTTTCGGTGAGCGGCACTCCCCCGCCACGTCGCTTCGCATGGCGCTCCATGCGCTCCGAGCGCACGGGTTTCTCGCCAGGCGCGGGTACGAGCGCACGGGTTTCTCGCTAGGCGCTTCTGACTAACAATGTGCGCCTGAAAAGTGCAAAGAATCTGTATTTGCGCCACCGATTCTTTAACGAAATCAGGCAAATCCACAGATTCTATTGCAATTTAAGGCAAAAGTTACAGATTCTTTGCAGAAATCAGGCGCTAGAAAGCTGGTGTAAGTCACGCAGGAAGCTAGAGCAATCACGCTGGATTCATGAGCCTGAAATGAACACCAAGTCTGAGCAAAAGCACTCAGATACGACGAGAAAAACAGGCAAATCGCTCAGACATGGCGAGAAAATCCGGCAAATCACTCAGACTTGATGCACTTTTCAGGCTGCAGCAAAAGCACCTCAGCTTCATACGATTTGCGAGCACGCCGGGTTTCTCGCTAGGCAAACAAAAAAGAGGCCAGACCGAAGTCTGACCTCTCCAGTAAGCAATGTAGGATGGACTTACTTAAGGGTGACGGTAGCGCCAGCCTCCTCGAGCTGAGCCTTAGCAGCCTCAGCGTCCTCCTTCTTTGCGCCCTCGAGGACAGCCTTAGGAGCACCCTCGACGACCTCCTTTGCCTCCTTGAGACCAAGGTTGGTAAGAGCACGGACAACCTTGATGACGCCAATCTTGTTGTCGCCGAAGCCCTCGAGGATAACGTCAAAGTTGGTCTTCTCCTCTGCCTCCTCAGCAGCGCCACCAGCTGCAGGAGCAGCAGCGACAGCTACAGGAGCAGCAGCGGAAACGCCAAAGACGTCCTCAAGCTCGTGAACGAGCTCAGAAAGCTCGAGTGCTGGCATCTCTTTAAGGGCCTCAATGATCTCATCTTTAGTGACAGCCATGTCAATTCTCCTTTTTAAACGATGCAGCCTTTGTACTGCATCTGGGCAAAAGCCCGGCTTGTATGTGTGCGTTTGAATGCGTTTACACTCTCACGCGGTTTGCGCCAATGCGCGGGTACAACAAAACGTTGCTTATGCAGCGTTTTTCTGATCTGCGACTGCAGAAAGAGCGGTTGCGAGTCCACGAGCTGGACCAGCGCAAACCTGTGCAATACCGGTAAGTGGGCTTGCAACAACGAAGACAAGCTTTGCAATGAGCTCCTCGCGAGAAGGAAGATCTGCGTAAGCCTTTGCCTCGTCAGCAGTAAGTGCCTGACCATCAGCGATACCACCAATGAACTCAAGTTTCTTGAGCTTCTTGGCCTGATCCTTGATGACCTTAGCGGCCTCGACAGGATCATTCTCATAGAAAACGTATGCGCAGGTACCGGCGAGCATCTCGTCAATCTCTGGCATACCAGCGTTCTTAAGAGCAATCTTGACGATGTTGTTCTTATAGACCTTCATGTGAGCGCCTGCAGCGGTAAGTGCGCGGCGCAGCTCCTGAGTCTCCTTTACGGAGAGACCACGATAGTCGATAACAAACAGGCCCTTGGAGTTGTCGAGAGAAGCGGAAACCTTCTCGAGCAAATCAAGTTTAGACTGAGCTGGCATGTAGTACACCTCCTTTATCATGTCTCAGGCACGAGCGCCAACAGGTGCGGCCCTCACATGAAAAGACCCCACTTTGGCAACCAAAGCGGGGTCTGGATGTACTAATCTCAAGACCACCTCGGCAGGCGGGAATTCCCATTAAGCCTTGGATTCAAGGCGCCGGCTGTCTTTGGCAGCGAACGTGCAACTACAAGACGTCTGTCTTGCGTTGGATATTGTGCAGCAAAAAACTATCCAAGTCAAGGTTGGGCGCACAATTTCTTTCTCTTCACAAAAATTTGACGAGAAGGGCGGCTAAGCAGCTACGCACAACTCAGCCACACACATCAGCCACACGCGCGCCGCAAGCAGAGTCCACGCCTCAAACCACACGCCCACTGCAAGCAGAGTCCACGCCTACACCACATGCACGCTTCAAGAAAAATCCGGTACCTGCAAGCAGATACCGGATTAAACGTGCTAGGTACTTCTAAGCGTAAAGCTTAGTCCTCCATGAGGTTACGAACCTTGGTTGGATCAACCTTGATGCCAGGGCCCATAGTAGAGGAAATAGCAACGGTCTTGACGTACTTACCCTTAGCGCTGGATGGCTTGACGCGAATAATCTCAGAGAGAAGTGCGCCATAGTTCTCAACAAGCTGCTGGACCTCAAAAGAAGCCTTGCCGATTGCAACGTGGCAGATACCAAAACGGTCTGCACGATACTCAACACGACCAGCCTTGAGCTCGTTAACCATCTTTGCAACATCCATGGTAACGGTGCCGAGCTTAGGGTTAGGCATAAGGCCACGAGGACCAAGAACGCGACCAAGACGACCAACCTTACCCATCATCTGAGGGGTTGCGATTGCTGCGTCAAAGTCAAGCATGCCCTTCTCGACCTCTGCGATGAGCTCGTCGCCACCGACGATGTCAGCGCCAGCTGCCTCAGCCTCGCGGGCCTTCTCGCCCTCTGCGAAGACTGCAACGCGAACGGTCTTACCAGTGCCGTGAGGCAGAGAAATGGAACCGCGGACGTTCTGGTCAGCCTTACGAGTATCGACACCAAGGCGAATTGCTACCTCAATGGTCTCGTCAAACTTAGCAGTTGCAAGCTCCTTAGACAGGGTTACTGCCTCTTTTGGGCTGTAGAGGTTTGCACCGTCTACCTTGGCAACTGCATTCTTGTAGTTCTTTCCGTGCTTAGGCATTATGTACCTCCTGTGGTTAGCGGGCGTCTGCCCTCCCACTCCTGCATCTTCCGTCCATAGTTACGCCCTCTTGGCGAGAAACCCAACTACGTGCACTAACGTTGGATGCTCTGACAAAACAACCGTCAGCCACACTAATGGCTGACGGGAGTAAACACTACTCGGCGATGGTTACACCCATGGAACGAGCGGTACCAGCGACGATCTTCTTTGCAGCCTCAATGTCGTTTGCGTTGAGGTCAGGCATCTTGATCTCAGCAATCTTGGTGAGCTGCTCCTGGGAGAGCTGGCCAACCTTATCGCGCTGAGGAACACCGGAACCACCCTTGAGGTGAAGCTCCTTCTTGATGAGCTGAGCTGCTGGAGGAGTCTTGGTTACGAAGTCAAAGGAACGATCCTCGTAAACAGAAATCTCGACTGGGATGATGTCGCCAGCCTTGTCCTGAGTTGCAGCGTTGAACGCCTGGCAGAACTGCATAATGTTGACCTGTGCAGCACCCAGAGCTGGTCCTACTGGAGGAGCTGGGTTTGCCTGGCCTGCAGGAATCTGCAGCTTAATAAAGTTAACAACCTTCTTTGCGGGCATGTTAAGCCTCCTGTTTGAATACGTTTGAGTCTATTCTCGCGCACTCCCGAGAAGCAATCCACAAGGGACGAGAAGTGCGGGATAAGCCGTTAGTTACTAGTCTATCAGGGAAATTTGATCCATGGTGAGCTCAACCGGAGTCTCGCGACCAAAGATGGTGAGCATAACCTTGATCTTGCCGGACTCTGCGTTGACCTCAGAAACAGTTCCGTCGAAGTCAGCGAGAGGACCAGAAAGAACGTGAATTGCCTGACCGACCTCAATATTGGTTGCTGTACGCTTAGGTACAGGGCCACCCGTCTTCATACCGCCGCGACGCATGATCTTATCGAACTCTTCACGACGCAGAGGAACTGGCTTGCCGTCAATGCCAACAAAACCAGTTACGCCTGGGGTGTTGCGAACAACAGCCCAAGTATTGTCATCCAGCTCCATGCGAACAAGAACGTAACCTGGGAAAACCTTAGACTCTTTGGTCTCGCGCTTGCCGCCGTCCTTGACCTCAGTAACTTCCTCAGTAGGAATCTGAATATCAACAACAGCACGCTCAAGGCCATAGGTCTCAATACGGTGCTCAAGGTCTGTCTTTACCTTGTTCTCATAACCTGAATAGGTGTGAACTACATACCAGCGCTTAGCCATTGATTATCCCCTCAGTCCAGTAAAGGCGACGAGACCAGCAACAATGCCAGTATCAACCAGCCAAGTTACCAAGCCAAAGAAAATGATTGTTGCAATTACGGCTACAGAGAAACCAGCAAGCTCAGAGCTTGAAGGCCACACAACGCGGTGCATTTCTGTACGAACGCCTGCAAAGTAAGCACCCAGGCGGCCAAAGAAGCCAGGGTTAGCGTTACGCTGAATGGACTTCTCCTGCTTCTTTGCCTCGGCCTTAGTAGCCTTAGCAGAAGCTTCAGGAGTAGCTTCAGCCTGAAGGGTCTCACGCTGGGCGCGCTCTTCTGCGCGAGCCTTACGTGCGCTCCTCTTATTGCGCTCCTTATTTGCCATCCTACGCTCCCTTGGATGTTATACCTACATACAAACCGGCCAACCCTTATGGGAAGGCCGGTGAAGTTATCTGGCAGGCCAGGAAGGACTCGAACCCTCAACAAACGGTTTTGGAGACCGCCGCTCTACCATTGGAGCTACTGGCCTAGAACGAACCCACCTAGCCTAGCGGGTCTCGCGATGTACCGTGTGCTTGTGGCACCATGGGCAGTACTTCTTCAACTCCATACGATCTGGGTTGTTGGACTTATTCTTGTCCGTAGTGTAATTACGACGCTTGCACTCAGTGCAGGCGAGAGTAACGAGTGTACGCATTGATCCTCCTGAACACGGTCACGAGATGTATTCTCGAAATGTGACGCGGTTGCTTAGGTTAGCACCCACTACCCAGAGATGTCAATACTTTTCTCTAATTACTCTAGGCGTTCACATATTTTTTCTCGACAAAAAACCCGGCGCGCAAAAAGCACGCCGGGCAAGTTAGCAACTTTAAAAGAAGTTACTCGATGACGGTGGAAACACGGCCATCGCCGACGGTGTGGCCACCCTCGCGGATAGCGAACTTCAGACCCTGCTCAAGAGCGATTGGGTGAATGAGCTCGCAACCAACGGTGATGTGGTCGCCAGGCATAGCCATCTCTACCTTGCCACCGTTTGCATCGGTGAGCTCGTAGATGTCGCCGGTTACGTCAGTTGTACGGAAGTAGAACTGTGGACGGTAACCAGAGAAGAATGGGGTGTGACGGCCGCCCTCTTCCTTAGTAAGAACGTAAACCTCACCGGTGAACTTCTTGTGTGGAGTAACGGTACCAGGCTTGCAGAGAACCTGACCGCGCTCGATGTCCTCGCGCTTAACACCACGAAGAAGAATACCAACGTTGTCGCCAGCCTCGCAGAAGTCCATGGTCTTACGGAACATCTCAATGCCAGTAGCAACAGACTGCTGAGTAGGCTTAATACCAACAATCTCAACAGGCTCATTGAGCTTAAGCTCACCGCGCTCAACACGGCCGGTAGCAACGGTACCACGACCAGAAATGGTCATGACGTCCTCGATTGCCATCAGGAATGGCTTCTCGTTGTCACGAGCAGGTGTTGGGATGTAGGAGTCAACAGTGTGCATGAGCTCACGGATGGACTCAACCCACTTCTCCTCGCCGTTAAGAGCGCCGAGAGCGGAACCACGGATGATTGGAAGGTCATCGCCTGGGAAGTCGTACTCGGAGAGAAGGTCACGGGTCTCCATCTCGACGAGGTCGATGAGCTCGTCATCGTCGACCATGTCGCACTTGTTCAGGAAGACGACGATGTAAGGAACGCCGACCTGACGTGCAAGAAGGATGTGCTCACGAGTCTGAGCCATAGGACCATCGGTTGCAGCAATAACGAGGATTGCGCCGTCCATCTGAGCTGCACCAGAAATCATGTTCTTGATGTAGTCTGCGTGGCCAGGGCAGTCGACGTGAGCGTAATGGCGCTCCCAAGTCTCGTACTCAACGTGAGCAACAGAAATGGTAATACCACGCTGACGCTCCTCTGGAGCCTTATCGATGTTCTCGAAGGCGGTATAGTCTGCCTTGCAGCCCTCGGTCTCAGAGAGAACCTTGGTGATTGCTGCGGTAAGGGTAGTCTTACCGTGGTCGACGTGACCAATGGTACCGATGTTTACGTGTGGCTTTGTGCGGTCAAACTTTTCCTTGGCCATTGCCAATCCTCCTTCTGGAACTAACCCTCGGGCTAGACCGTGGTGAAAAAACGTCTGTTTATACTCAACGGCGCAAATGTCTAGGACATGTACGCCGTAAAGAGTCTGGTACCGGCGACTGGATTCGAACCAGTGACGTCACGGGTATGAGCCGTGTGCTCTAACCAGCTGAGCTACGCCGGCATAAATGCCGCTTGAAACATGGAGCCCGCGACCGGATTTGAACCGGTGACCTCTTCGTTACCAACGAAGTGCTCTACCTACTGAGCTACACGGGCGTGGTGGGGATACTTGGACTCGAACCAAGGAACCAATAAGGAGCGGATTTACAGTCCGCCGCAGTTGCCGCTGTGCCATATCCCCAAATGCCGTTTTCAAGCACTCTAGAAGCAATTGTGTACGCTGTTTACCTTGCAGTTTAACGTACGCAGGAAGTCTAGTTGATCTTCCAATTACCTCTCAAGCGGGAAAATATTACGATTGAATAAAAATCTTGTCAACGTAATCCACCCAACCGGGCGTATCTTATCAAATTTTTTCCACAATTCCAAGCGATTTTCTCGCCACGATCCTCTGCGGTTTTCTAGCCACAACTTCAAGCGAGTTTCTTGCCACAACTCCACCGATTTTCTCGTCACACTCCAAGCGGGTTTCTGACCAGACGCATACGGGCTTTTACAGTTATCTATAGGAGCCATACGCGATACGTTGCGAAAGCCCTAAAATTCGCACGAAAAAAGCCAGGCAATGCCTGGCTGAAAATTCAAGTGGTGCCGCCACCAGGCTTCGAACCCGGGACCTACTGATTACAAGTCAGTTGCTCTACCAGCTGAGCTATAGCGGCATCAAGTGCAGAGGATATTCTATAGACTTTTCTGGCTTTGGTCTAGTCTCAATTTTCGAGAAATTTTTCTCCACAAACTGGTCGATGCAGCATGTAGGAGCACTTCCCTTCTGTAGAAGCTAGCTTGGTGCAAATGCACTGTCCATCAAGTCTGGCCAGCCTGAAAACCGCATCATGTCTGTGTAAAACAGCTCAGATTTGGCGAGAAAAACCGGCAAATAGCTCAGATATGGTGAACTTTTCCGGCAAATCATTCAGACATGGCGAGAAAATCAGGCTCCATGGAGGGGCAATCTCGCGCGCTTCAAAGGCCGCCTGAAAAGTGCAAAGAATCTGTATTTGAGCCACCGATTCTTTGATGAAATCAGGCAAATCCACAGATTCTTTAACGTTTTTAGGCAGAATTTACAGATTCTTTGCAGAAATCAGGCGCGCTGATTGCGCCCAGGCGCGCTGGACGTATTGGTGCGGTCGAGCACGTTGGCACATCGCGTACGTGAGACGCTGACCTGGGCACCTATCTGCCTAGCAGCTTCCAGAGTTTCTCGCGCTGTTCTGGAGAAATACGGTCTTCAAGCGTCATGCGCGTACTGACCTGATCGCGACGCATCTCTTCGACAACGTTATCTGCTTGGGAAATCTCGTGAACCAGCGCTGCGCTTGCAATGCGCGTGACCTCGCCGGGGCCAAAGCCGGCTGTGGCACGAATGTCCCTGTCCGACGTGACCAGAAATACCTTGCGACCAGCCTCTCGAGCGTCCGTGACCAGGCGCTCGATGACACTATCTGCGGACTCCCCAGTCTCGGAAAAAACCAACTGCACGCCAGCGTGGGTGCGCTCCGGGCGCTCGTCGTTTACATTTCCCTTGCCGTCAAACACAATAACGGCCTCGTAGGTACCCTGCGCAAACGTGGCAACGTCAGAAATGAGCGCCAAACGGGCGCGATAAAACGGATCGGTGTTGAGGTGATAGGCTCTCTCAGCAGCGGTTTCTTGTGCAGAAGAACCACGCTCATCCAGCAACGCCTCATAGCGAGGGGTTGCCAACATGACGTTATAGCCATCGACTACAAGCAGCGATTTTTTCTGAGCCATACCTTACGCTTCCTGGGCTTCCTGGACTTCTTACGCTTCCTGAGCTTACGCTTCCTGAGTCCTGCGAAGCCACTCGTAGCACATGACCGTTGTTGCCTGAGCAACATTCAGGGATTCTACCTGGCCAAACTGAGGAAGTTTGCACGTAAAATCACACTTCTCGAGCATAAGGCGAGAAATTCCTGAGCCCTCGGAGCCCATAACAAGTGCAAGGCGGCCTCCCATAGGGGCCTCCCATACGGACTGAGTAGCGTGCTCGGTAGAGCCACATGTCCAAAAACCTGCGGCTTTGAGCTCTTCGAGAGCGCGCGGCAGATTAGATACCTGGGCGATTGGCAGGTGAAGCACAGCTCCTGCAGACGTCTTGTATGCTCCAACGCCAACTCGGGCGGCGCGAGCGTTTGCAATGACGACGCCAGCTGCGCCAACTACCTCGGCACTTCTTACAATTGCACCAAAGTTTCCCTCGTCAGTGACGTGATCTAAGACCACAACCAGAGCGTTTTCTGAACCAGCGCGCTGGATGATTTCAGAGAGGTCAGCGTAAGCAAAAGGCTGTGTACGGACAATAACGCCCTGGTGAGCGCCGTGGCTTGAAAGCGAGTCAAGCACGGGCTTTGCAACACGCTCGACAGGAATACCCTCCTGCTCAAGCTGACGTGCAAGCGCCTCAATTTCTTGGTCCTTCTGCCCGCTTGCGGCTTGTACCAGCGCATTCTTCAAAGGAATACCAACGGTCAGCGCCTCTGCTACTGCACGACGACCCTCGATAAGATCGGTTGCAGACTTCTTGTTACCGGGACGTCCAGCGCCAGCGCCTCGCTGTCCACCAGCGCCTCGTTGACCGCGGGTGCCCTGAGCTGCACGTGCGCCTTGTGCGGAGCGACCGCTTTTTGAGCCCTGGCCATTCTTGGCGCCGAAATAACCGCCCCAGTCGGCAGCCTTCTTGGAGCCACGACCCGCTGCTCCGCCACGACCTGTGGAGCCACTACGGCCTGCAGCTCCGCCACGTCCTGCGGCTCCACCGCGGCCTGCAGCGCCCTCGGAACGAGTGTTTTTAGAGGTAGAACGCTGATTTTTTGCCATAGTTAGTCTGCCTTACGCTTAAGTCGAGCGCCAGCGGCGGTATCTTCAATCAAAAGTCCAAGCTCGGCAATGCCATCTCTAATTTGATCGGCAACTGCCCAGTTCTTCTGGGAGCGAGCCTCCTGACGAGCAGCAAGCAAAGCCTCTGCAGCCTCGTCAGCTGACGAGCCCTCATAGCCTGCGACCTGTACAGCAAGTGCCACAAGCTCCTCTGGTAAATCAGAAGTGGACGCTGCCTGAGTCAAATCAATTCCCAAAGCTCCCGTGAGCTCGCACAACATATCTGCTGCACGGAGAACAGGACTTGCGCCAACGTTCTGACCAACCTCTGCAAGATACGTATTTGCAGCAGTTACCAGCGCAAAGATAGCAGCGAGTGCTCCTGCGGTATTGAAATCATCATCCATCTGAGCGTCAAACTCGCTCTGAGCTGTATTGATTGCCTCAGCAAGCGTGCTATCAGCGTCGGAAAGTTCGTGCTGAGCAGAAGACTGCTTGAAAGCCCAGCGGAGATTTGCAACGCAGGTCTTCATGCGCTCAAGCGTACCAACGGTACCCTCAAGGCGCTCAAACGAGAAATCAAGTGGTGCACGATAGTGCGTCTGAAGCATCAAAAGTCTTACTGCATCTGCAGGGTACTTGTCCAAAACTTCCTTGAGCGTGTAGAAGTTACCCAAAGACTTGGACATCTTCTCGCCATCAACGCGAAGCATTCCGGTGTGCATCCAATAATTGGCGAGAGGAGCGTGCCAGGCGCAGGATGCCTGTGCGGTCTCGTTCTCATGATGAGGGAATACCAGGTCAGAACCACCACCGTGAATGTCAATTGGAGTGCCCAGGTAGCGATGAATCATGGCGCAGCACTCACTGTGCCAACCTGGACGACCTTCTCCCCAAGGACTTGGCCAGCTAGGCTCACCAGGCTTAGCGGCCTTCCAGAGTGCAAAGTCAAATGGGTCGCGTTTCTCGTCATTAACCTCAACGCGCTCACCTGCGCGAAGCTGATCAAGATCGCGGCCAGAAAGTACACCATAGCCGTGGTCAGAACGAACCGAGAAGTACACGTCGCCCGAAGGCACCGCGTAAGCATAGCCCTGTTCAATCAAAGATTGAATCATCTGGAGCATGGCTTCAATCTCGTGCGTTGCGCGTGGACGAATATCCGGATCCAGAATATTGAAGCGATGCATCTGCTCAATGAACGCCTGAGAAAACTCTTCAGAAACCTCTTGAGCAGTCCTTCCCTGCTCAATGGCGCGCTGAATAATCTTGTCGTCAACATCGGTCAGGTTTTGAGCAAAGGTGACCTCAAAACCCTTATGCATCAGATAACGGCGAATAACGTCAAACGAGAGGAAGGTACGGGCGTTTCCGATGTGAATCTGATCGTAAACCGTAGGACCGCACACGTACATGCGGATTTTGCCCTCGTCGATTGGCTTGAACTCTTCTTTTTTATGCGTCTGAGTGTTATAGACAAGCATGCATACTCCTCGCAACCATTGTGTATTGGTGTAAGTATAAACGGTTTGTGGAAAACCTTTAAGTTCCATACCTTACTAATCAAGATTCAATTTTGTTACCATTTACGGATTAGTACTGGATTGTTTTTTTTGTTTTACTAAACTTGACGAATAAAAATTTTAAGAATTTATATTTGAATCAAAACTGCAAAGAACTAGAAGACAAGAAATCTTACTCTTAACAACTTCAGAAGGTGATTCGAATGAGTAAGTTTTTTAACATTATCCGCTACTGCATATCTACCATTCTGGATAAAGGCAGTCTTGCGATTTTTCTCTTTCTGTCATTCTTTGTCACAGCGCTTATGGTGATCCAACCGCTTCTTGTTGGATTTGTAATTAATCTTTTTATTTCAGGAACAACTTGGAGCGAGATACTTTTCTATTGCGCCGTAGTTGCCGCACTAGGAATCCTTATTGCCGGCTGTTCCTATCTTGCTAAAACACGCTATTGTCAGTTACAAATTGATTCTTCGTTTACTATTGAGCGACAGCTGATTGACAAGATTCAACATGCAGATTCATCGTTTTTCTCGTCATATGATTCTGGACATTACCGCCAGACAGTAAATAACGATTCTAATGACGTTTCGATTTTTATACTTACACAATGTGTGAGCTTTGTAACAACTATGGTCTCTGTCTTAGGCACGCTGGCAATTATTTTATATTTGAACCCATTAACTGCTCTTGTAACGGCTGCTTTATTATTGATT
>NZ_CAUSFQ010000028.1:0-13575 GCF_963530955.1 Lancefieldella parvula
CTATGCCGAGAAGGGCGGTCATCACCTCAACGTTAACGTATTTACTAAGGACACTCTTCTTGATGCTCAGGCACACCCAGAGAAGTATCCTCAGCTGACCATTCGCGTTTCTGGTTACGCTGTTAAGTTCAACTCCCTTACCAAAGAGCAGCAGGACGACGTTATTTCTCGTACCTTCCACGACGCTCTCTAAGGATTTCTTGTCCATGTCTTGTTCTGATACTCACATGGATCTCAATGACCCGCTCACAGTTTGTGGGCGGGTCCACTCTATTGAGACCTTCGGTACCGTAGATGGCCCTGGAACTCGCCTGGTTGTATTTACCCAGGGGTGTCCCATGCGCTGTGCCTATTGTCATAACCCAGATACCTGGCAATTTGGTATTGGAACAGAAAAATCAGTAAAAGAAATTCTTACCACCTTTAACCGTAATAGAGCCTTTTATAGAAACGGTGGAATTACGGCTACTGGCGGAGAACCGCTTGCTCAACCAGAGTTTGTTGGAGCTCTTTTTGAGGCAGCGCATAATGACTCTCGTGGGCGTATTCATACTTGTCTTGATTCTTCTGGCGTCGCATACAATCCAGATACTCCAGAGAAATTTGAGCGCGTGCTTGATAACACTGATTTAGTGCTTCTTGATATCAAACACTCTGATCCAAAGGGTCACATTAGTCTTTGCGAAGTTGGCTCAGAAAGACCACTTGCGTTTGGCGATGAGCTTAATCGTAGAGGTATTAAAGTTCTTATCAGACATGTAGTAGTACCTGGCATTACTGATACAACAGAAGAGCTTGCAGGTGTTGGTAGGATTATTGCTCATTGGGATAATGTTATTGGACTAGATGTACTGCCCTACCACGTAATGGGTGTAAAAAAGTACGAAGAGCTAGGCATCCCTTACAAACTTGCTGGCACTCCTGCCATGGATGGCAAAAAGATTCCTGAGCTGCGCAAGCAAATCCTTATTGCTCGTGCCCTTGAACGCAAAAAGCTTGGAAAACAGTAGATGTTAAAACACTTCTACTTAGATAATCTTTTACCAAAATAATAAATATTGAAAAAAATTTCAAATAAGAGTAAAGTTCTTACAAAGTAGCACTTATCTTTTCTCATCTGAGGAGGAGATATGTGGTATTGCAGGAGTCTTATCAAAACAGCTATTAGGCAACCTTTGTTATGGCTTGCTACCTGTATTTTTGCGGCTCTTTTACTAATTCCGGTTTTTACAAATCTAGATATATATAGCATAAATTTTGCTCGCAATGGTGTTGTAAGCGATGAATACGATTACCTTGTCAAACAAGCGGAAAGTTACGGCTCTGATCAGCGCTCATCGGAAAGTTTTAAAACCCTTGAAAAGCAAATAGAGCTGTTAGGGAACGTTAGGCTTGCCACAACAAGCGAGCAATTCTATCAAGCAAGCTTAACCTACTATTCATTTGTGTTATCAAACAATTTAGCTCTTAGGCTCTACGATAATGACTTTTATTATTTAGCTCAGAAAGCATTTTCTCAAAAGATGCAGCAAGTTCCATTAAGTAATCAATATGAGACTGAGAGTAAATTACCAGCTATACACTCAATTTCATACTCATTAAATAGATTGCCTATTGTTTTAAGATTTCTGCCAGCAATTGGAACCTTCATTGCTTTAGCTCAAATCACTTCTCGAGAAAAACTTCTTGGAAAAGATCAAATACCTTACCTGAAGCGTCTTTCTGGATGTATCGGCGCGTCTACGATTATTGCCTCCAGCATCTGTCTCTGTTCGTATATTCCCCTACTTACCATTGAATTGATGCATAACGGGATTGGATTAGCTTCTTATCCTGTTGTTCTAGTTCAGGCAGGAACCATTTACACTTCAGATGCTCTCCAGTGTGCCGTTTGGTCCGTTATATATACCGCGGTAACTAACATGTTTGTGTCCTTAGTTTTGATCTGCGCATTCTCTATTACCCGTAAGTTTCTTATTCCTCTAGTTATCTATTTGCTTGTAATTTGTTCATCTATCTTTGCAATGGGCCATTCTTCATATCATTTACTTTTAGGGTGGATTGAGTACCTACCTATTGGTTATTTAGATATTGGTGCAATAGTCGGCTTTGTTGGAGATGTTCAATTTTTTACAAACAAGATTGACTATGCTCAACCTCAACCTTTATATGGGTTACTCATATTCATACTATGGGCTGTTTTAATTATTTTCATAACGATCGGAATCAATAAACTCAGAAAATTATTACAAGCAGACTTAGTGGGTGAAATAAAAAATGCTTAATCTCAATGATGTTTCAATAGGCTATAAAGACAAGGTTATCTTGAATAATGTTACCTTTTCATTTAAGCCAGGGAGAGTCTACGGACTCATGGCTCCAAATGGCTTTGGAAAGAGTACCCTGCTAAAAACTCTAAATGGGGATATCGGTTTATTAAAATCAGGAGTAATAACTTGTGATGAAATATCAAGTATCGATACAGATATTTATGCTCAAAAGATCTATTACTCGCCTGAAGATAATTCAATTTTATATCCAACAATGAATGGAAAATTCCACCTAGAACTTGTCAAAAAGATATGGAGATCAGAGGCTGATATTGATACTCCCCTTAAAATGCTCGACGCATTAAATCTAAAATCTCAAAGAATCAGCAGATTCTCTCAGGGAATGAAAATGCAACTACAGCTTGCTATGGCCTTTGTTTCGCAATCGCCTTACATTCTCTTAGATGAACCGCTTAATGCACTTGATATACAACATGCAGAATATAGTTCACATCTAATTCAAACACTGGCAGAGCATGGTGCTTGCATTATCATTTCCTCTCACTTGCCAGAAGAATTAGATAGAGTGTGCAACTCCTTTATATTCATAAAAAACAAAACACTACAGCAAGTTAATACATGCAAAGAATCGAGGTCTTTATATCACAAGTTGTTTGACTGCTCAGCTAAATAAGGAGCTTATATGTGGCACCTAACATCTAATATGAAGCTATTGATGAAACACCCTTTCACATGGCTAGTAATTTGTGTCTTAACAGCTTATTTTTCTTCTATTCTTATTCAGCCATCTGAGTCTACATGGTTTATAGACTGGAATTCGCGTGAGGTTTTTAATGAAACCTATTTAAATTACAAGAGAGAATACGAGGAAGGGGTAGAGCAACAGATTCCTAACGATGACTTAATTCAATTAACTAAAAAACTCTCAATAACCTATGCTCTGGCAAACAGTCAGGATAGTTTAGATTTTGTACAAAGATACTTAGATTTCTTAAATAACCAACTAGAAGATGCGCAAAATGGGCTTCGCACAGCAGAATCCATATACGATTTGCAGGCTAAGCAACTATACTATGAGCATCTTTCGCGATTGGGAAATAGCGCACTCTACAAAGACGCGCAACAATACCCTTTGATTGAAATGATGGCGTCTCTGTTTTTAAATAGAACATCACTAGTCATTTATGCAGCTATCGGTATATTTTCATTTATCGCCGCAAAAAGTAGTCATAGAAATAAGCTATTGGGAAATAGGCAGCTAACCCTTGTAAGATTTCATATATCAAAATGCCTATCTATTCTTTTCACAGGAATGATTTCGTTCGCTATTTCTATTGCACCATTACTTTTATATGCACTGGTCCGTAATGGTTTAGGACGACCAGATTACCCTGTCGTATTTAGAAGAGGTGGCGAAATTATTTATTCGTCCGCGCTTCAAGTAATCACATCACAGCTTATACTCATTTTTTTGTTTTCGATTCTAGTCGTCGCCTGCTATGAATTGCTCTTGACTATTTCTAAAGAGCCAACTATTTCTCTTCTGATAATCTTCACCCTGTTATGCATCCCGTTTTATCCAAAATATTTCTTAACTCGAGACTTTCAACAGTCAATTATCAAATGGATACCACTCACATATTTAGATTCTAAGTCAATAGTGGGAGCCTTAGAAATCTTCCCTACCACAGATGTATTTAAGTCTGGAAGAATTTCGTATTTTGAAGTTTGTCTCGAAACGCTTCTATGGACCTTCATCTTGATACTTATGACTGTAATTATTGCTTTAGTTAATAAAGCAGTTATAAAAAGCAAATTGATAACACAAGGATGCTGTCAAACGAAAGGGGCTAGTAATGAAGATTGATAAACAACTAAAACATAGGCTTTCAATTGACAGCATCCTTGTTAGATACGCCGGCGAAAGTCGGCGTATCGTTTTCGGCGATTATTAACTCATTATTTAAACCATAGCTTGGAATGCGGTAAACTTACTAAGTTCACGCATTAATTTACTTCAAGGAGTCACTATGCCAAATGAAGGCAGTTATGAAGCAGCTGTACGCCGTTCTGATGAAATCCAGGCGGATTTAGCCGAGCATGCAGGAAAGTACAACATGCTTACTGGTGACCGTCCTACTGGAAGACTTCACCTTGGCCATTACTTTGGCACTATTGTTGAGCGCGTAAGACTCCAAAATCTTGGTGTTCATACCAATATTATTATTGCTGACTACCAGGTCATTACAGACAGAGACACCACTGAGCATATTGCAGACAATGTCTACAATATGGTTATTGATTATCTGGCCTGCGGAATTGATCCAGAGAAAACCATGATTTTCACGCATTCTGCAGTCCCAGCTCTCAATCAGCTCATGTTGCCGTTCCTCTCACTTGTTACCGAGTCTGAGCTTCATAGAAATCCAACTGTTAAGGCAGAGCAGGAAGCATCTGGACATGCTCTCACCGGTCTTCTCCTCACTTATCCTGTTCACCAGGCATGCGACATTCTTTTCTGCAAAGGAAATGTTGTTCCTGTTGGTCGCGATCAGTTGCCTCACATTGAGATTACCTCTAAGATTGCACGTCGCTTTAACGAGCGCTATGGAAAAGTATTCCCAGAGGTTTCTGGTCTTCTTACCTCTACCCCATTGATTCCTGGTCTTGATGGCCGCAAGATGAGTAAGTCTTATGGCAATGCTATCTCGCTTTCTATGACAGCTGAAGAAACCGCTAAGCTCATTAAAAAGTCCAAGACTGACTCAGAGCGCATGATTACCTTTGACCCAGACAACCGTCCTGGTGTCTCTGCGCTTCTCACCACTGCTGGCATTTGTACTGGCCGTGATCCAAAAGAGATTGCTGACGAGATTGGCATGGGCGGCGGCGGAGCACTCAAGGCTTACGTCATCGATGCCGTTAACACCTATTTTGAGCCAATTCGTCAGAGGCGTGCAGAGTTTGCAGCTCAGCCAGATCTTATTCGCGATATCCTCCACGACGGAAACGCTCGTGCTAACGTTATTGCTAACGCCACGCTCGACGAGGTTCGCGAAGCCATGGGAATGGTCTACTAAGTGTCTGAGCTCACCTTACATGTAGAGCGTATGAGCTATGGTCCAGACGCTATTGCCCATACATCAGAAGGTAAAACGGTCTTTATCTCTGGAGGCGCCGTCCCTGGAGATACCGTTAGTGTACAGATTACCGAGGATACAGACAGGTTTTCTCGCGCACAACTTGTAAAGGTTTTGGAAGCATCTGCATTCAGAGACCCTCAACCCAATCCATTTGTAGCGCTCACAGGCGCTACTCCATGGGGCAACATACTCTATGAGCAGCAACTTGTCGAGAAACGCAACGGCGTGATATCTGCTCTTGAACGCATTGGGCATTTTTCACACGACGATGTTTCTGAGCTGGTTAAAGACATTGTTTCTCCTGGTGAACCATGGGGCTATCGCAACAAAATTGAACTGGCATTTAAGCGCAATGGCAATAAAACGCTGGTAGGTATGTATGCACCTAATGGACAGGACATTGTTCGCATTAAAGACTGTCCGCTCTTAGATAAGAGCAACCAGAAGGCTGTTGGTGCCGTAAGCGGCGCCCTCTCCTATCTCTCGGGCTCTCACGAGCTTGATATAGAACGTATTGGCATCAGAGTGTCTAGACGCACTAAAGAGCTTGAGGTGGCGCTCTGGACCGCTCCGAGCGGCTTCCCACGCACACAAGTGGCGCGCATTTTAACTGATGCAGTCAAGGCAACAAGCGTTGTTCGTGTTATGACCAAAGGCCCCAGTAAAGCACGTCGTGTTGTAGGTGTAGAGCGCCTAAGTGGCTCAGGCTCATGGAGCGAGCTCATTGACGGCCAGAAAATGCAGCTTTCTGCTCCTTCTTTTTTCCAGGTCAATACCAAGGGTGCCGAGAAACTCGTTGAGCTTGTACTTTCTGGTTTGGATGTTCAGCCAGACGATGAGGCTATGGACCTTTATTGTGGAGCGGGAACCTTCACGCTTCCTCTGGCAAAACGTGCAGAATTTGTTTCTGCTGTTGAGGCCTATGGTCCAGCTGTTAGAGATCTTCGTCGAAACCTTGAATTGGCAAAGCTTGATAGCGTTGACGCAGTAGGCGGAGACGCAGGTAGAGAATTCCCTGATACAGATGCTGACGTTATTATTGTTGACCCACCTCGTGCGGGCCTTGCTCCTGAAGTAATACAGCAGCTTTCTGAACAGCCTGCACGTGCCATTGCATATGTTTCCTGTGATCCCGCAACACTTGCGCGTGACCTTAAGCGCTTTGTTGAGATTGGCTCATACAAACCTGTGAGCGTCACACCAGTAGACCTATTCCCACAGACCTTCCATGTGGAAAACGTTTGCCTGCTTAAACGGATATAAGTTCGGAGGTCCAATGGGATATATAAATTCCATCAAAATTGCCATGCTCGTCTTCCCTTTTTTGGCATTTTTGATTACCTTGCCCTACATGATTATCAACTACCGGAAATACGGTTCTGTCAATAAGCTTAGAACCTTGATTTTGTACTCCTTTATCCTGTATTTACTTACCATGTACTTCCTGGTAATTCTGCCGCTGCCAAATCCTGATACGATTCATTCCACCTACACGCAGATGCTTAACCTGGTTCCCTTTTCCTTTGTTTTGGATTTCTTAAAAGAAAGTCCTTTTGAAATTTCTAAGCCTGCTACGTGGATTTTGTCAGTAAAGGATCCAACGTTTTACGTTCCTGCTTTTAATGTTTTAATGCTTATACCTTTTGGCATGTATCTTCGTTATTACTTCAAATGTAGTTTCAAAAAGACACTTTTGCTTACTGCACTTCTTAGCTTGTTCTTTGAACTAACTCAGCTCTCAGGTCTTTATTTCTTATATCCAGGACCTTATCGTCTTGCCGATATTGACGATATTATTCAAAACACCACAGGTGGCTGCATTGGTTACGCTCTCGGAGCATTAGCAATGTGGTTGTTACCTTCAAGGGATAAAATTGACAAGGAAGCGCTTGAGGCTGGTTCGCAGGTTACACAAATTCGTGTTGGCCTATCACTGCTCATTGATACATTTATTGTGTCCATCCCTTATAACCTCTCAAACACCACACTTCCTTTTTCGCTCTTTATTGCTCTCTACTTTGCCATAGTTCCACTCTTTAATGGCAAAACACTTGGAAGCGCCTTATTACGTTTTAAACTCTCATACAAGAAGCAAAGAGTTTCTCGCACCATGCTAAGAGGTCTGCTCATCACAATCTATTTCTACCTGATTCCTAACGGCCTGCTGTTTTTGACTAATGAGTTTAATAAGACTCCAGACTCATTGCTCTTCCTGGAGCTAATCCCTATTTTGTTTGTTTCTTTAATTCTTTTCTTTATCATTACTGTCGTACTGATGCTTATGAACAGGCGCTTCTTGTTTGATCGACTGTTGGGCACCTACTACACAAGCACAGTACAAAATGAACAGCCTGCAGAAATTGATACGGTTGAAACTCAAGTAGAGGCTAAAAAAGACATTTAAGAGTATCAAATGTGTTTCCAAAAACAGACAAGAAAGGGACACGTGGATCTACTGATGAAAGAAGAAAGCGAAAGCCCTATTACCCTTTATACACCGTCTTTAGAAGATCTTTGGTTTCGCCAGAAGATGATGGCAGATGAAGAAACGATGTCATACAACCATGCCTGGGGAGGAACAATTCCCTTTCCAAAAGAAGTGTGGCATGGCTGGTATGATTTTTGGATTGTAAAGCATAAGAATAAACGTTATTACAGGTATTTAAAGGATGGCGGCGGCCATTTTATTGGAGAGGTCGCCTACCATTACGACAGTGATCAAAATCTCTATATGGCAGATGTCATAGTCTACGCACCATTTAGAAAAAGGGGCTATGGCAGCATTGGATTATATCTGCTCTGTAACGCTGCTAAACAGAACGGCATTAAGCTGCTCTACGATGATGTTGCCATAGATAATCCATCGGTCACTATGTTTTTAAAGAATGGATTTGTTGAAGAGTACAGAACTAGCGAAATTGTTATGCTCAAAAAAGAGCTATAAAAGAGTTCCTCAATAAGACAGTTGTACTAATTGGAGTGATTGTACTAAAAATTAAACCTTTTATATATGCAGGTCAGATGTGCACTTACCACTTCAAGTAATGTTCTTTCAATTATCTGCGCCTTTGTTGTTGCATAACAGCAAAGAAACGTGTAAAAAATACATTGCAATCAAGTACTCTTGAATGCAAGATAAGTATTACTCGAGTAAGGGGCTCGAGATACGGAGAGGAATGTATTATGAAGGCAACAGTTAATGAGGATTGCATCGGTTGCGGTCTCTGCGAGAGCACTGCTCCTGAGGTATTCGAGATCGGCGACGACGGTCTTGCTCACGCTATTGAGGAAGAGGTTCCTGAGGCTGCAGAGGACGCAGCACAGGAGGCTTGCGACGGCTGCCCAGTCACCGCTATTGAGCTTGACTAGTTTTTAGCTTAGCTTTTCTTTCTTAGCAAATAAGCCTGATGGGTTTCTCGCCTATCAGGCTTCTTTTTTGGGTACAGTATCAGCAAAACCTCAAATGATAGGAACACATATGATTCTTGCATCACAATCCCCTAGGCGTCTTGAGCTTATGCAGTCTATGGGAATAGATCCGCAGATTATGCCTGCTGATATTGATGAAGCTCAAAAAGTTGACGAGAAACCCCTTGCGCTGGTAAAGCGCCTGGCTCAAGAAAAAGCCATTGCAGTGTGTTATAAGCTCATGGAGCAGCCTAACTTTGAGCAGCTCAACAATGAGATTGTCCTTGCGGCAGACACCATTGTCTGGACAGACGACGGCCAGGTTTTTGGCAAGCCCGCAGACGCTGAAGACGCCAAACGCATGCTTTCTAAGCTTTCTGGTCAGACTCACCACGTATCCACTGGTGTTGCTCTGCGCCGCTTTAAGGCCTTCAAGTCCCCCTCTCCTAACGGAGCGCCCTCTGTTGTTGCCGTAGCGTTTGTGGAGACTACTGACGTCACGTTCTTTGAACTCTCTGAAGACGAGATTGCTGCCTACGTTACCTCGGGCGAGCCAATGGACAAGGCTGGAGCTTACGGCATTCAGGGAAATGGTCGCTATCTGGTTCAGAGTATTCAGGGAGATTACGAGAATGTCGTGGGACTTCCCGTCTCTTTGCTTTCTCGCGAGCTGGTTAAATTTACCGGCAATCATGACTATCTAGAGCATGCCCTTGCGGGTCGTAAGCACTAAAGCACCTCTGTAGATAAAGAAAACCCTCGTATCATCTTGAATACGAGGGTTTTTGCTTTTTAGATTTGCTCAAACATTTAGTTGAACTTAACAACCTTCTGAGCTACACGATAGCCACCAATGGTAACCGTCTTACCAATCTTACCAGGAAGGTTTGTAGCAGTGCCTACAAGACCGTAGCGAGCCTTGCGGTACATCTTCTTGTCATAAGCGCGAAGCTCATCCCAGAGCTCCTCAAGCTGGTCCATAGCGTCCTCACGGTCGCTCATCTTAGAGAAAACTGAGCAGATAGCCATGATGATAGTGAAGTAACTCATCATGTACGTCTGAAGACGTGGAGAAGAGATATCGTCGTAGATGTGATATGCGTGCATCATATTGCGCGCTACGCGCCAGTAGTGATCAACGCGGCTTGTTAAGACCTTCTCGTTAACTGATTGATCGTCTCGGCCAATGAAGTAACGATACAGGTCAACGTCCACGTAGTAGATGGTCTTTACCTTAGGGAATGGAACGTAGGCGTAAACATTATCTACATAGAAAGTGTGCTCAGGCATCTGAATGTTTGCAGAGCGCAGAACCTCAACGCGGTACGTAATTGCGTGCATCAGAAGGTACTGAGACAGCTTGAAGCGGCCAATCTCTTCCCAGCCAATAATCTTGTTAGTAGGAACCGCGTCGCGATAGTCTACAAAGTTTTGGGTATTATCCTCAACGTGCTCGTAGACGTAGTTTGAGAGTACCAGGTCAACAGGGTTATCGGAGGCAATAAAAGTACGAAGTTGCTGAAGGAAGGTCTTCAGAGCATCACCATCTACCCAGTCATCTGAGTCAATGTTTTTGAAGTACACGCCATCAGCATGAGAAACAGCCTTCATAACAGCAATGCCGTGGCCGCCGTTTTCCTGATGGACTGCCTTAATGATGTTTGGATAACGCTCCTGCCATGCATCAGCCTTAGCAGCAGTGTCATCTTTTACAGAACCGTCGTCAACAATAACAATCTGCACGTCATCGGCATAATCAGAGCCCTCAAGAATAGACTCAATACAGTGATCCATGTACTCCGAAGAGTTATAGCATGGAATACCAAAAGTGATTGTCTTTTTCATGCAAGCTCCCTATGCCTGATGAGCAATAAGCTCGTCAGAGAGTTCCAGTGCAGAAGCAACAACGCCATCCATATCGTAGTAACGATACTCAGCAAGGCGACCAACTGCGTGGAAGTTCAGAATGCCAGAAGTGCGCTCCTTGTAAGAGCGATAGAGCTCCTGATTTTCTGGCTCGAGAATAGCGTAATAAGGAGTCTGACCACTCTCTGGAACATATGCGTGTGAGTACTCACGCATGATGGTAGTTTTACCAGGAAGAACCTGACCAGTCATGTTCTTAAACTCAGTGATACGAGTAAAGTCCTCGCTGGTAGTGTAATTGACGGTACCAACAGGCTGGAACTGGTCCTGATCAAGCGTCTCAAACTGCATATCAAGCGTACGATAAGGCAGAGCACCCTGATCAAGGTTGAAGAGCTCATC
This sequence comes from Lancefieldella parvula, assembly GCF_963530955.1. GTDB lineage: Bacteria > Actinomycetota > Coriobacteriia > Coriobacteriales > Atopobiaceae > Lancefieldella > Lancefieldella parvula_A. Next base: position 11,111 of record NZ_CAUSFQ010000028.1, read on the forward strand.
CAGAGGTCCGGTGTAGATTACCTCACCTGCAAATGGTTTCTCGCAAACAGACACGTTAGAAGCGCTGAGCTTCATGATGTCACGAACATCAACATCCAAAAAGACGTCAATCAAGTCATGGTCAAGCATGTTTTCAAAGAGCTTGGTGTAGCCCTCTTTTGGCATGCCCTGATAGGTTGCACCTGGGAAATAGCGGTCGTCATCACCAACAAAGATTGGAACGCGGCCCGTGATGGACTTGTCAATCTGGTCTGGAGTCTTACCCCACTGCTTCATGGTGTAGTGCAGAAAAACGTTCTCGTAAACGTAGTCAGCAATCTCTTCCAGATCTGGATCGTTCTTCTCGCGAAGCTCCATGATAGGAACTTTAACGTTCTCACCAAACGTAAGAACCAGCTTCTGATAGAGTTTCTCGCCACGCTCTTCTCCAAAGGCAAGCTTCAAAGACTGGTGGTTAAAAGGAACAGGCATCAGCTGGCCGTTAATGTTTGCTAGAACTTTGTGCTGGTAGTTAGTCCACTCAGTAAAGCGCGAGAGGAACTGGTGAACGCGGTCACTCATGGTGTGATAGATGTGTGGACCGTACTCGTGAACAAGAACGCCCGCGTCATCAAGGCGATCGTAAGCGTTGCCGGCAATGTGATTTCTGCGCTCAAAGATTGCCACCTTTGAATTGCAGTTTTCTGCCATACGACGAGCAACAACTGCGCCTGCATAGCCAGCTCCAACAACAATAACATCGTAGTTGTCGGGGTTAAAACCGGCAGGAAGACCATGATTGATAGACATGTAAACCTCCGTGTGCGCCTAAGTGCGCAGGATTTGTATGTGAAACTTCACTCATTTTAACACGCGTCTATAAAGTGAGCCACGCGGGGCGCAAAGCTCTGCCGTTAGGCGTAAAATATGCAACTGGTATGAAAATGCATTTCTTGGCTTTTTGTGTCTAGCTTTTATACAAACTACAAGCTGAGAAGTGCAAAATTCAACGAGGCACAGATGTCAAAGTATGATTGGAGCACGACACATGAGCAAGTTTCTTGACCGTATGAAAGAAACCGCTAAGTCCGACGTAAAGACTATTGTTCTTCCAGAGGGCGAGGACCAGCGTACCATCGATGCAGCTAAGAAGATTGTTGCAGAAGGTATTGCAAAGGTCATTATTCTGGGCAATCCTGAGCAGATTGATGTTCCAGGAGCAACTGTGGTAGATCCTGCTACTGACGAGCGCCATGAGGCATATGCTCAGAAGTTTGCTGAACTTCGTGCTCGCAAGGGCGTCACCATTGAGGAAGCTCGCAAGCAGATGAATGACGCTACCTACTTTGCAACCATGATGGTTAAGATGGGCGACGCTGACGGCCTGGTTTCTGGCGCTTGCCACTCTACCGCAAACACCCTAAGGCCTGCACTGCAGATCATCAAGACCGCTCCTGGTACCAAGCTTGTTTCTGCATTCTTTATCATGAGCACTTCAACTGACTTTGGTGAGGACGGCACCCTGCTCTTTGCTGACTGCGGTCTTAACATTGATCCATCTGCAGAGGAGCTATCCGAGATTGCTCTTGCTTCCGCTGATTCTTGGCGCGCATTCATGAGCGACGAGCCTCGCGTTGCCATGCTCTCCTACTCCACTATGGGCTCTGCTGGCGGTGCATCTGCGGAGTAGGTCCAGGAGGCCACAAAGCTTGCTCACGAGAAGAACGCTGAGCTTGCACTCGACGGTGATCTTCAGCTTGACGCAGCTCTTGTTCCTGAGGTTGGTAAGCTCAAGGCCCCATTCTCTAAGGTTGCAGGAAACGCAAACATCCTGGTCTTCCCTAACCTTGAGGCTGGAAACATTGGCTACAAGCTTGTTCAGCGCTTCAGTGGTGCTGAGGCATACGGTCCAATTCTTCAGGGCATTGCTCGTCCTGTTAACGACCTCTCTCGTGGTTGCTCCGCTGACGATATTGTTGGTGTTGTTGCAATCACCGCTGTTCAGGCTCAGATGGCAGACAACAACTAGTCTTTCTGCACTTCTAACTTGGTATACTAAGCCAGTCTCAAAAGAGGCTGGCTTATTCTTTAGCTGGAGGTATCTATGTCTGAAATTATTTCTATTTCTAACGGCTCCCTTACTGCTTCAATTGACACCATGGGCGCGCAGCTCATGAGCTTGCTAAAAGGCGAGTCGGAATACCTCTGGCAAGGAGATTCCAACTGGTGGCCAAGACGTGCTCCCATCCTCTTCCCCATTGTTGGCGTTCTCAAAGACGGTGAAGCAGAGTCTGCAGAAGGCACCATCTCTCTTGCCCGTCATGGACTTGCTCGCCTCAACCAGTTTGAGGTTGTCGAACAGAGTACCACCTCTGTAACACTCCAGCTAAAAAGTACCGAAGAGACTCTCAAGTCTTATCCCTATGACTTTGAACTTAAGCTGATCTTCTCGGTAGCTGGCGATACACTGACACAATCGTATAAGG
>NZ_CAUSFQ010000029.1:0-13534 GCF_963530955.1 Lancefieldella parvula
AGAGCTGGAGGAACTATTAGAGGAATTTGAAGAGTTAGATCCATTAGTTCCAGAGGTAGTTCCCGAATTAGAGCCGTTAGTACCAGAAGTTGCGCCGGAGTTCTGGTTATTCTGGCTTACGTATGAAGTGGTAACGCTTGCAACCTTCCAGCCAATACCATCACGGACAAGCTCAATGGTGTAGTCAACGTTGCCGCCATTAGAAAGACTGACAGAAGCATTAACTGTAGAGTGAGTCATGCTCTGGTCGACACCATTGATGGTAACAGCGGAGCTTGTTGGCAGGCTGTTGGAAATCTGCTGAAGCGTTGTGCTAGAGACAGAGCTAGAGACATAGCGACCAATATCGGTGCCCTGTGCCTTAGCGTTGAAAATATCCTGAACAACAGACTGCTGGGTTGGCCATCCATAGCCACGATAGTAAGCATAACCAGCGCCACCAACAGCTAAGATAAGCAAAATAAGAATAGTGATAAAGACCTTAAGGCCGGTATGGCGATGCTTACGCCTAATCTTCTTGTCCTTCTTATCCTGCTCAATAATCTCCTGCTCAGTAATCTGGAAGAAGCCAGTATCTTCTGCAGAAGGGATGAGCTCGCCGGACATACCTGTAGGATCCAGTGGATCATAGGCACCATAGCCAGCTGCCTGAAGGAAGGCATCAGTCTCAGATGGCTTGCCAGAAGTCATTGCAGTAATAGCCCTGCGAGCTGCATCAAAGGCAGACTGCTGCTGATTAGACAGAGCAAAGCTGCCGTCTGCAGTAGCGTGAGTGAAGGCATCAACTGCCTCAGACATGCGATTTGCTGCAACGTATGCAAGACCAAGGTCTTCATAAATTATCCAGAGGATTAGCAAAATCAAGAGCGGTACGATATGCCTCAACAGCATCAACAGGCCTGTTCAGACCCATGAAGCATGCGCCTAGGCTGCAAAGTGCTGATGAAGGATTAGGGTTCTTCTCGTCAACTGCAGCGTTTCTGTAAGCAATACCGGCGTTGCGAATATCACCGATCTTCTCGTATGCAGAACCAAGAGCAAGCTGTGCCTTATAAGGAGTTGCGTAAGAAGTGTCCTGGGCAGCGTTAGTAAGGGCAGCAATAGCCTCCTGTACCCTACCAGCAGCCAGAAGTGCGCGACCCTGATTAGTAGAGAGAGCGCCAACCTTGCCGTAGGAAGCGTCAGCAAGAGCGGACTTGTAAGCAGAAGCTGCGGAATCAAACTGTCCAAGCTTCATATAAGCGTTTCCAAGAAGGTGGTCAATCTGACCGTTTACCTCGCCTGGCTCTTTAGCCACATCAAACTGACTGATAGCTACAAACCAGTCGCCCTGATCATATGCAGATTTACCTAACTCAAATGCCTGTTGATTCACAATATCCTCCAAGAGTCTGTGCGACTTGGCTTTAAGCGTTTTCAATTCTAATGGAATTGACGACATCGCCAACCTTTAACTGGGAAATGACATCCATTCCCTCGATAGTTGTGCCAAATACGGTGTACCCAGAATCCAAGCCATGCTGTGGACCAAGACAGAAATAGAACTGAGAACCTGCGGAGTTTGGATCTTGAGAACGAGCCATAGCAAGAGCACCGTCAACGTGGGAGTTGTTAGGATTTGTGGTGAACTCCTCTTTGATGCGATAACCAGGACCACCGGTACCAGGAATTCCGTCAGGACCAGGGTTTCCAAACACAACATCCTCAACACTCATCTCACGAGTGTTTGGGTCTCCGCCCTGAAGAACAAAGCCAGGGACAAGACGGTGGAACTTGGTATCGTCATAGAAGCCAGACTCTGCAAGCTCGCAGAAGTTTGCCACATGAATAGGTGCGCCCTTACCGTCAAGCTGAACCTTAATGATTCCCTTGTTGGTATCAAAGACAGCTACCTCAGTACCAGTAACCTGGCGCTCTGGTGTATACAATGGATCAAGTCCAAACATAATTCCTCCAAGCTTCTTTACATCTAAGAGAAGAAAACGCGAGAAACCCTTAGTAATAAAGAACTTCTTTTCTAACCTAATTATTTTACCAGTATGATGAGATTTTTGAAATTAAAGCAGCTGAACGGTAGATTTTTACTACTTTTGTGGCTTCCAATTCACGTAATTTTCATCAAAAAGTTTCTGGTATGAGCTGGAGCCGCTGGAGTCTCTGATGTTATCAACTGGCGCCAAGATATTGTCTTTGTCCTGAGAAGGATTGTTAGAAGCAACTGAGCGCTTCCATCCCTCGCTCAAAGCATCGGAGCGATTACGAAGCCAGTTACCCAGTTTGGTGAGATTTTCAATAGTCTGACGATAGTTTCCGTTGGAGTCGTCAAGACTAGAAAGGTCAGAAATAACATTACTAATATCCAGCGAAATCTGCTCTGCTTCCTGCTGAGCATCAGCGCGCTCCTGATCAGAGCCAGTAATGGCAAGCTGATCAAAGGTTTTCTCGTTATCATCAAGGCGCTTTGAGAGGTCTCCAAGCTTCTGATAATCACTATCAAGTGCGTCAAACACAGCATCCGAGCTTGTATTTTGCTGAGTTGCACTAGTGTCTTGACCTGTGAGGTGCGTAACAGGAGTGGTGGTAGGAGTAGATGAGACCGGCGCTTCAACCTTTGCGCGATTGTCGGTTGCCTGAGGGTCCCACGGGTGCGTGATGACAAAGATTGCAGCTACTACCAGCGAGGTAACAAGAAGTGCTGAAAGCAGAATAACGCGCGTACGAGGGATTCCTTCAGCTTCAGGGAGGTTCTCTTTTGAAGGCTCGGAAGGGATTGCAGACTCAAAGCGAGGAGCTGGCCTGCGACTTACCGAGGCAAACGCGCTGGTAGTGTCTGGGTCAACGTTGTCGGCTGGCATTTGTTGCAAAACAGTAGAATCTGCTGCAACAGAAGAGGATGCATCATACTCTGCGTCTACGAGCGGATCGGTCTTCTCGCCAGGTGCTGAAGCGGCATCAATCTCTGGAAGCTTGATGTTACGCGTAGGCCTGATGGCTCGAGCTGGACGAGCAGCAGGCGCTGCCTGTGGCAGAGGAAGGCCGCACTTGGGGCAGCTTTCTGCAGCAGCGCCAACTAAGGCGCCACAATGAGGGCACCACTCAGCTTGAGTAACAGGAATCCTTTGGGTCAAACTTAGATCAATCTGACAATGAGGGCAGGTTAAAGCCCCTTCATCGACCTCAGATCCACAGTTTGGACAACGCATACACCCTCCACAACTCTTTGCTTGTGCTTCAGTTTAATCGTTTGTATCAGCAGAAGAGCTATAAGTTGACTTTCCTCCCATTAATCTCACAACCAGGTCAAAGAATCGGTCATTTGCATAGTTGTGAATGTAACGCTCAGAAATTCTGTTGAAGATGATAACGGAAATCACCAGACAAAGTGCCAAGTATTGCAAGATACGTGGGGTGAGCGGTGCAATACGGAAGAAGTCCTGCGCCACCGTACATCCGCCAACAACAATGGCAATGCATACAACAAGAAGTGCAATGCGGAGCTTGGTAAGCGGCAAAGAAATTCTTCTGAGCAGCGCAAAACCAACTGTTGCGGTGGTGATAAGCGCCATCGTAGACACCTGAGACAGGTTCAACTTAAACAGATGACCTGCAGTCATAAGGAGTGCAAGCGTAATGGTAACCGCAATAGAAGCTGGAAGTGACTTGCGCAAAATGTTGACCAGGAAGTTGCCCTTTACGCGATCGTGATTTGGCTCAAGCGCCAACACAAACGATGGCAGGCCAACGGTTGCAAATGAAAGCAGCGACATCTGAACAGGAATAAAGGGGTATGGTGGCGCAATAATGCAATAGAGCGCTAAAGCCGCAGTATAAACCGTCTTTACGAGAATGAGCGCAGCAGATCGCTGAAGGTTATTGATAGAGCGCCTACCTTCGGCAACAACTTCTGGCATGTGCGCAAAGTCGTTGTCTGCCAGAACAATCTCTGCAACATTTCTAGCTGCAGCAGAACCAGAAGCAACAGAAATAGAACAGTCCGACTGCCTCAGCGCCAAGATATCATTGACGCCGTCACCGGTCATGGCAACCGTGTGGCCATGATTCTGGAGTGCAATAACAAGCTCGCGCTTCTGTTCTGGTGTAACGCGACCAAATACGTGGTACTTCTCGACAGCTGCAGCAATATCTGCCTCTGTGTGTAACGTAGTTGCATCTACCCAGCCGTCGGCATGAGGGACACCAGCTCGCTCAGCAATAGCCGAGACGGTACGAGGGTCATCGCCCGAAATAACGCGCAGGTCAACGCCTTGCTCGAGGAAGTATGCAATGGTTTGTGGGGCGGTCTCTCTAATCTGATCCCTAAGCACTACGTAACCTAGGAGCTGAGGAGTTCCCTGGAAAGTATCATTCTGGTCAAATCCATCAACGGTACAGGCAACCAGCACGCGTTCAATGGACGCAAATGCATCGGACGATGCGATAACGTCTGCTGCCTCGGGACCAAGCACAAACTGAGCAGCACCGATAACAAATGCCTGTCCGTCCTCAGTGACGCAGCCAGAGTACTTTCTCTTAGAAGAAAACGCCACAACGCGAGAAGGACGTTTACTTTGAATCCCCTGCTTGGATGCGTACGCAAGGATTGCCGTAGCCGTATCGTTAGCGTCATCTTTGTTTGCGCCGACAACGTTTACAGCCGCTTGTAGAGCGCCTGCAGCCTCAGTAATTGGCGTAAACGAAGCATCCAAAACACGAGCAACTTCCATGTTTCCCGTGGTGATAGTGCCCGTCTTGTCCAAACAAAGGGTATCTACGCGTGCCAGCGTTTCAATGCAGTATTGCTGCTGAACCAAAACATTTTTCTGACCAAGTCTAATGGTTGCAATAGCAAGAACCGAGCTGGTGAGAAGAACGAGTCCTTGAGGAATCATGCCAATAACGGCAGCAATCATCGAAAGAAGCGCTTCATTTAAATCGGCGTTACCAATGAAATAGGTACGAACAAAAAGACCAATACCCAGCGGAATCAAAGCAATGGAACCTGCGCGAATAATCGACTTAATGGTGGTAAGAATCTCTGAATTGATCTCTTTTACAAACTTAGCTTCTGCGTTAATACGCGCAGCATAACCTTCCTGGCCTACACGGCATACCCTACCAACAAGACTGCCCCTCTCGACAAAACTACCAGAGAGAAGCTCGTCTCCCGTGGTCTTTTGTACGGGCTCTGCCTCACCAGTTAGAAGGCTTTCGTCAACGCTTACGTGCTCTGATACAAGAATACTGTCAGCAGGAATTTGATCGCCCGTCTTTAAGCGCACAAGATCATCAATGACAAGCTCGTCTGGTTTGATAAAGGTATCTTTTCCGTCTCGAATTACACAAACACTCTGAGCTGTCATAAGAGACAGACGGTCGATCATGCGTTTTGCGCGAATCTCTTGCACAATACCAATGACCAGGTTTGCAAGAACTACGGTCATGAACAGTGCATTTCTGTACTGTCCCGTTACAACAACAAGCAGCGCCATCAAAACATTAACTATGTTAAAGAGCGTAAAGCTGTGCTCTGCAATAATCTGAGCAATAGATTTGGTTTTGACGTCTGTATTAGTATTGACTTTACCTGCAGATACTCTCTCTGCGACTTCTTTTGACGTCAAGCCTTCATACGTTTCTTCAAAACGTTTGCTACTCTTGCCTGCAGTGTCTTGCAATGACATATAAACAATCTCCAGTCAGTGATGGCCGGTTTTTTACACGTGGTGACCCCGGTGGGTTTCGAACCCACGACCTTTTGCTCCGGAGGCAAACGCTCTAATCCACTGAGCTACGGAGTCATGGTGCATAAGTATACCCCAGCCTACTTACTGCCTTTTGTAACGGTTTGCGTAATTTTCTTCTGGTATTTTCCCATGCTAAAATGAATTCAACCAGCAAATGAGGAGCTCATGAATACTATTTCTGTTGACCTAACATCCAACTCATATCAAATTCATGTAGGGCATCACCTGCTTACGCAGGCTGGTAAGCTCATTCGTTCCTGCACCTCGGGTTCAAAGATTCTTGTAGTCACTCATCCAGATTTGAACAAGCTCTTTGGCACAGAATTTCTCGCCTCATTAGAGTCAGCTGGCTTTTCTGTCACAACTGCCGAAGTTCCCACAGGTGAGCATGCAAAATCATTTGAGTCGTATCAAAAGTTGGTAAGCATCCTGGCAGAAAATCGTTTTACGCGAGAAGACATTATTGTGGCTTTTGGCGGAGGCGTCATTGGTGATCTTGCGGGATTTGTTGCGGCTACCTACATGCGAGGTTGTGCGCTCGTACACATCCCCACCTCGCTTTTGGCGATGATTGACTCTTCAATTGGTGGAAAGACCGCCATTGACCTGCCCTTTGGCAAAAATCTAGTTGGAGCCTTCTATAACCCTAGGGCGGTTATTGTTGACCTTGAGCTGCTGAATTCTATCCCTGCACCACTTTTGCAGGATAGCTGCGGAGAGCTCATTAAATACGGTGTACTTTCGGGATATGAGCTCTTCAATAAAATCTCTTTGGCGAGAAACCCCGTGCAGGTCATCGATGTATCGTGTGGACAAGAGCTTATTCAAGCGTGCATTGAAATAAAGAAATCGGTTGTTGAAGCAGACTTCAAAGAAGCAGGATCAAGAAAACTGCTCAACCTTGGGCATACACTTGGCCATGCTATTGAGACGCTTAGCAACTTTGAGCTTGGACACGGTTCCTGTGTTGCTGCTGGAATGGCCATGATGGCAAAAGCCTGTTCCAAGCTTGGTCTTTGTTCTGTTGAAGACGCAGAGAGCATCACCATGCTCTCACAAGCTTATGAGCTTCCTACCAGCACGTCATTTGATGTAGAAGAGCTTTATTCTGCTGCACTTCATGACAAGAAAAGCCATGCGGATTCTATTGATGTGGCACTTATCTACGGTATTGGTGATGTACGCATTGAACGCAAGTCATTTGCAGAGCTTAAACAACTTATTGAGTTGGCAAAAGAAGACTAACGTCCTAGACGCTCTAGCTCTTCTGCAAGCTTGCGTACTGACTGTTTTAGAGCGGTTTTATCTTCAGCTAAGATGTCATTTTTGTTGAAGATGCCATTAGCAGTTCCTACATAGGAGTATCCACCAGCAAATACTTCAGCAATATTGTCTGTTGTAACGCCGCCAACTGCCATAAGAGGCAAGTTTCCTAGAGGCTCACATACCTTCTTAGCATACCCATAGCTAACCTCATTTGCTGGGAATACTTTGACAATGTCAGCACCAAGGGCAAATGCATGAGCAATCTCTGTTGGCGTAAACGCTCCCGGAACGCTCAAGATCTCATGCTCTTTGCAGTAGTCAAACATCTCTTCAGTGAGCAGCGTTGGTGCTAAAACAAACGTAGCGCCCGCTTTATGGGCTGTCCGCAAATCTTCAAAAGTAAGCACCGTACCAGCGCCAATATTGATATCAGAACCATATTCACTTGATAGTTTCTGAATCAACACAGCAGCTTCTGGCGTGTTCATAGTTACTTCAACGTTATGTACAGGAGAATCAACAAGAACCTCAACGACAGCTTTAACCTGATTGTACGTATAGCCACGTAAAACCTGAGTTACGGCGCTAAAAGGCTTATTCACTTGCTTCCTCCTTTAATCATCAAACAATTTTAACCATATCCTTCTCTGACACTCAACTGCGGTATTCTTACATCAAGCAATTAGTTATGGAGCGTGTGAAAAATGGATGTTTCAATTACTCCTCATGATTTGTTTGGAACGGTAGAAGCTATCCCGTCAAAATCATGCGCTCATCGCGCGCTCATCTGCGCTTCATTTGCAAACGGCACTACCAACATTACCTGTCCTTACATATCAGAGGACATTCAAGCAACTGTTGATTGTCTTAAAGCTTTAGGCACCACTATCGCTAGAACTAAACAGGGATTTAGAGTTGTCCCTGCAAAAGAGCAAAATCGCCCTCAAAACGTGCAGCTTAACTGTAAAGAATCTGGCACCACGCTCAGGTTTTTACTCCCCCTTCTGGGCGCGCTAAACGTAAACGCCACAATTTCTGCAGAAGGAAGACTCTTCTCTCGACCCATAGAGCCGCTTGTCTCAGAACTCTCTGCCCATGGTATGTCTTTTAGCTGGCAAGACGAGAAGACCCTTGAGGTTTCAGGCAAACTTATTGGCGGTTTATTTGAGCTACCAGGAGATATTTCATCTCAATTTATTTCTGGACTTTTGCTGTCATTACCTTTGTTAAACGAATCTTCAACGATACAAATTACAGGGTCCATCCAGTCAAAAGACTATCTGGCTATCACAGAGCACGTATTGAAAGACTTTGGCGTTACTACTGTGTTTGATGCAAAGAATGCCACCTATACCATTGAACCTCAACACTACGTTTGTTCAGGCGTTTATTCAATCGAAGGAGATTGGTCAAACGCTGCACCATGGCTTGCCGCAGGAGCAATTGGGCAAGGCGTAGAGGTCACAGGGCTCTCCATGCAAAGTGTCCAGGGAGATAGAGCTATCTTAGCCGCATTATCGCTTGTGGGCGCACGTGTTTCTCGCCAGCAAAAAGGCGCAGCTTGTATGATGGATCACCTGCGCCCGTTTACCATTTCTGCCTCCGAGGTGTGCGATCTTGCTCCGGTACTTGCTGCCTTAGCTGCGTTTATCCCTGGAACAAGTAGACTTACCAATATTCAGCGCCTTCGTCTCAAAGAGTCCGACCGCGTTCAAAGTATCTGCAGCGTACTTAGGGCATTTGGTGTGACCGTTGAGCTCTCTGAAGATCAAACAGAACTTAGTATTACGGGAGGAAAACAGCCCGTCAGCTGCATTGTGGACTCGTGTAATGATCATCGCATGGTGATGATGGCTGCAATTTTAGCTTCGTATGCAACAGGTCCTGTTATCATCACCCATGCCGAGGCAATCAATAAGTCGTATCCAATCTTCTTTGAGCACTTCAAGCAGCTTGGTGGCGTCTGCCACAGTATGGAGTCATAAATGATGACCTCAACTTTTGGGACAACAGTAAAAGTATCTATTTTTGGCGAGTCTCATGCTCCAAAAATCGGCTGCACCATTGAAGGTTTACCTGCTGGTTTTGCCGTTGACTTAGCAGCTCTCAAGACATTCCTCCAAAGAAGATCTCCATCGCATCCGTGGGATACTCCGCGTAAAGAGGCTGACAATCCACAGTTTATCTCTGGAATTTCAGCGGAAGGCATTCTAGATGGCTCCCCGCTCACGGCAGAGCTACCTAACACTAACGTTCGTCCACAAGATTACGCAGCTACAAAGCTTGTCCCACGACCAGGACATGCCGATTTCTCTGCCTGGGTAAAATGGGGAGACTCGTACAAGCAAACGGGTGGAGGACATTTTTCCGCCCGCCTCACCGCCCCTCTCTGCATTGCGGGAGGAATAGCGCTTCAGATTTTGCGGGCTCAGGGCATAACTATTGCAGCTCACGTTCTCAAAATAAAGGACGTCAGCGATACTCCCCTTGAACTCGTAGACAACTCACTTGAGGCTGACAAACTACTTGCTTACCAAATGGATCAGCTGCTCCAAGCTAACCCTCAAGTGCTTCCTTTTCTTGATGCCCAAGCTGGCGAGAAAACCCGCGCACTCCTTACGCAGCTGCGCTCAGAGAAAAATACTGTTGGCGGCATCATAGAATGTGCGGCAACGGGTGTTCCTGCAGGTATTGGGTGTCCTCATTTCCATGGGCTTGAAAATACCATCTCTGCTGCAGTCTTTGGTGTTCCCGCTGTTAAAGCCATAGAATTTGGTAGCGGCATGAATGTTGCAAATTTACTTGGCTCTGAGAATAACGATGCTTACGAAGTGCGTAACGGCTCCGTTGTGCCAACCACCAATCATGCTGGAGGTATTCTGGGCGGTATTTCAACAGGCGCTCCCATCTGGTTTAGATGTGCGCTTAAGCCCATTTCAAGCATTGGCATACCACAGAACTCGGTAAACCTTCAAACTATGGAACCAGAGCAGCTTGTTGTTCAGGGCAGACATGATGTAACTGCGGTTTTGCGTGCTGTGCCCTGCGTTGAAAGCGCTTTTGCACTAGCTCTTCTCGACACCTTATATTCCTGGCCCTCTGAGCAGAACGGATATAACAATGACTAATCAGCTAGAAACGCTTCGCCAGGAAATCGATTCAATTGATGCGCAAATCTTTGACCTCTTTGAGCAAAGGATTGCGGTTGCCAAACAAATTGGTACTTACAAAAAAGAGCAGGACCTCACTGTTCTTGATCCATCAAGAGAAAGTGCCAAAAGAGAGCAGGTTAAAGCCTCTGTTTCTAATGAACTTAAACCGTATGCTTTAGAGTTGCTTGAGGTTTTGATGAACGCTGCAAAGGCAGTTCAGGAGACACCTCGTGAGCTCTAAAACTGTACAACAAGGTTCAAGTAACCCTATAGCCCCTCTTGCTCCTTACGGCCTTATTGGCGAGAAACTCTCTCATAGTTGGTCGGCAGAAATTCATGAAAAGTTGGGGTCATTTCCCTACCAACTTCATGAGCTTTCTGATTCTGAACTGAAGGGTTTTCTCAAAGACCAACCATGGCAGGGCTTGAACGTTACTATCCCCTACAAAAAGGATGCCTGTGCTCTTGCAGACGCTACTTCTGAGGATGCGCAAGCTATAGGAGCGGCAAATACCCTAGTAAAAGATACAAATGGTTTTATAGCAGCAGACAATACCGATGTATATGGCTTTGAGTATCTGGTAAAAAGCCTCAAGGTCAACTTAAGCCATAAAAAGGCAATTGTTTTAGGAGCCTTTGGTGGCGCTGGTCAGGCAATTTGCTATGCGCTCAAAAAAGACGGCGCATATGTTGTGGGAGTCTCCAGGAACCCTCACGTAAGCTCTTCATATGTAGACTACGCAATTACCTATGACCAGATTAAATCTCACTATGACGCTGATCTTCTTGTCAATGCAACGCCAGTAGGAATGTCCCCACATGCTGGTGTTTCTCCTCTTTCAAAAGAGGAACTTGCTACTTTTACTTCCCTCCAATGCGTGATTGATCTTATCTATAATCCTCTGCGCTCTCAGCTTCTACTTGACGCAGCTAGCCTTGGACTGCAAAACGCAAACGGACTAAAAATGCTAGTAGCGCAAGCAGCTAAAGCCAGTTCGCTGTTTCTAGGCACAGATGTATCAGACTCTCAGATAGAAAACATCTCACGTGAGCTTCATGCTTCAAAAGAAAACATTGTACTTATTGGAATGCCGGGAGTTGGAAAGACCTCTACGGGAGAAGCCCTAGCAAAAATCCTGAATCGTCCCTGGATAGACACTGATTTTCTCATCAAGCAAAAAACTCACTGCGAGGCGGCAACCTACCTACAAACGCACGGTGAAGCGGCTTTTAGGCGTCTAGAACATGAAGTAATTCAAGAGATTTCTAGCATGAGTGGTGCGGTAATCTCTTGTGGAGGCGGTGTAGTTGCAACACCTTCAAACTACCAGCTCCTCCGTCAAAATGGAAAGCTTGTCTACCTTACGCGCCCGCTTGAAGACCTGGTTATTGTCGGTAGACCTCTTTCAGAACGTATGGGTGTTCAGAATCTTGCCGCAGTACGTATTCCGCTCTATGAAGCATGGGCTGACGTAACCTTTTCTTGTCTCGGTAGTCCAGACGCAGATGCCAAGGGTCTTCTCGACACACTTTAAACATAACAGTAAGCGTTCGCAGTTATTTTTTAACCGTTCACCGGATGGTTCGTAGATTTTGAATTTTTGCACGTTAAAGCCCCTATACTTATATCTCGCGGGTTTGTAATCATATGACAAAAAGGATGTAAGGCCGACTCAAACAGTTAAGTGTTTGATATTCGGTCGTATTTGGGGAGATATCCAATGGACAGCAATGCTATTGCTCACGAGATCCTAAATGCAATAGGCGGCTCAAAAAACTTAACTCACAACGAAGTATGCATGACGCGACTTCGCCTTTCCATCAATGATATGACGTTTATAGACCATGAACAGCTAGCCACAGCCACTGGTGTTCTTGGTATTGTAGGAAAAGGCGCCAACGGACTTGAGGTAGTCTTTGGCCCCAATCTTGTGCGTCAAGTAAATGATGCTCTTAATCACATTTTGGGTGAGCCAGAAAAGACTTTTTGTTCGTTAGATGAGAAGCGAGCAGATCTTCCCACTCAGCACAACGAAGAGGTGGATGAGCTCATCTCTTTGCTTGCTCAAAAAAATACCCTTGATCAAGACGAAGAAGACTTTGACAGCCTTGCCTCTGACTTAGACGCAGACGACTTTGAAGACAACTATGAGGATGACCTCGACACTCCTCGCCTACTCATAATCAACGGTCCAAACATCAACATGCTGGGTATTCGTGAGCCAGAGATTTATGGAAAAGCTGACTACAGAACCCTTATAGAGACTTGTAAGGAAGAAGCCCTCTCTCAAGGTTTCTCTGATTGTGTGTGTTATCAATCAAACCATGAGGGTGATCTAGTTGATGCGATCCAGGACGCCCTGGGTAGCTACGATGGCATTATTATCAATCCTGCCGCCTATACGCACACCTCAGTTGCCCTGCTCGACGCAGCACTAGCGGTGCAAATTCCCATGATTGAGGTACATCTTACTGACATCTCTACCAGAGAAGACTTTAGGCACATTTCTTATATAAAAGATGCATGCTTTGCTACAGTTGCTGGTAAAGGAATTGACAGCTACAGAGAAGCAATCCAACTGATGGCGGTTCATCTCAAAGATGAAGCATAGCCAGTTGCTTATAACCACTTGGCGAGAAACACAAACCTGCTGTAATGCTAAATTGCAGCAGGTATTTTATGCACACGTAAGTACATCTGACTCGGTTATCACCATATCTACGGCAACATCAAATGCTGTATGAGGAAGCGTTGTTTGGCTCAAATTTTGCTGGTAAGCAAGACAAATTTTCTTGCCAGGGTACGTAGACAAGAACCGGTCATAAAAACCAGCACCATAACCCAGACGATATCCCTTTGTATCAACAAGAAGAGCTGGAACAATGCAAATCGAATTATTCTTCTGGTCCTCAGTTAAAGCAGGCAGCTCTTTTGCTGGTTCTAACAAGTTAAATGGTGCCGCTACCAGATGTTCCAATGAAGTGATGGCAACAAACTCTAAACAATGTCCAGGTAGACAACGAGGTACCGCCACCGTTTTTCCATCGCGTAGAGCGCACTCAATAAACATCCTGGTAGAAACTTCAGATGAAACAGAAACATACGTTAAAACCGTAGTTGCCTCTGCATATTCAGAGGTTGCAAGAAGTTTCTGAGTAATGCAATCATCAAGCACGGCTCTCTCTTGCTCAGAAAGAACTTCTCTTGCTGCTAGACGTATTTCTCGCAAACGTTGTTTTTCTAATGCCGCAGTATCCATAAAGCCTCCCCTCTAGCTAAGAATAACAACATTTTTGTGGACATTTGGAGAAGAAACAGACACCTGTCGCAATAAATGTGAGTAATTCTCAACAATTTTTATATAGCTTTCT
>NZ_CAUSFQ010000030.1:0-13449 GCF_963530955.1 Lancefieldella parvula
TTGCTGGACTTTCAGCCACAACTATTCGACCGTTACTGACTTTGCAAGGTTTCTTGGCTTATCAACGTCACAACCACGTGCAAGAGCCACGGAGCGCGCAAAAAGTTGGAGAGGTACCGAAGCAATGATTGGCGAGAAGGCATCTCTGACTTTAGGCACGTAGATGACATAGTCGGCATGCTTTTTGATTTCCTGATCACCTTCGGTCGCCACAGCAATAATCATGGCGCCGCGTGCTCGAGATTCTTGGATATTGGAGATCATCTTGTCGTATACCGGAGAGTTAGTTGCCACGGCAATGACAGGATAGCCTTTGGACAGAAGTGCAATGGGGCCATGCTTCATTTCTCCTGCAGCATATGCCTCAGCATGAAGATAGCTAATTTCCTTGAGTTTGAGGGCACCTTCGTAGCAAATAGCGGCTCCCATGCCACGACCAATGAACAAAGCATCATTGGCATCTTTGCAGGCTTGCGCGGCAATGTCGATAGCTTTTGTATCGCTGAGGACTTCTTCGACCTGCTCGGCGGTATCGGCAAGTTCTTTAAAGAGCAAGCGTATCTGAGCAATTGAGAGCTTTCCTTTTGCCTGCGCAAGAACCATAGCAAGAAGCGTTAGGCTCACAATTTGGCCAAGGAAAGATTTGGTTGAGGCAACGGCAATCTCCTTGTTAGCCTTAGTGTAGATAACACCGTCAGACTCACGGGCCACGGGACTACCAATGACATTGGTGATGCCAAAAACCTTAGCGCCTTTGATGCGGGCGTCGCGGATGGCAGCAAGAGTATCAGCGGTCTCACCGGACTGAGAAACAGCAACTACCAGCGTTGACGGAGTAATAATGGGGTTACGATAACGAAATTCACTCGCAGCTTCAACTTCGACAGGTATGCGTGCCCAGCCTTCGATAAGCTGACGGGCGATAAGACCGGCATGATAGCTAGTTCCGCAGGCAATGATATAAACGCGATCAATTAAACGGAGCTGTTCCAAGGACATACCCAGCTCATCAATGGAAAGTACGCCGTTAGTCAGACGTCCTGCAAGGGTATCTCGGATGACACGAGGCTGCTCATGGATTTCTTTGAGCATGAAATCGGGGTAGCCGCCCTTCTCGACAACATCAACATCCCAATCAACATGCATGACTTTAGGTTGAATGGGATTTCCATCAGCATCGGTATAGCTGATGCCATCGGGCTCCATAACAGCAAACTCGTTGTCGCCAAGAACAGTGACATCTCGGGAGGCTTCGATAACCGCAATGATGTCAGATGCAACGTAGCTGCCCTTCTCGCCATGTGCAAGGACAATGGGAGAATCTTTGCGAGTAACTACAATGCGACCGGGTTCCTGAGAGCATATAACAGCAAGGCCATAGGTTCCTACAATTTGCGAGCATGCCTTGGCAACAGCATCGCGAAGGTTACCTCTGTAGGCTTCTTCAATAAGGTGAGAAACGACTTCAGTATCGGTATCGCTGCGGAATTTGTGCCCCCGAGCCTCAAGCTGCTCACGGAGTTCGGCAAAGTTCTCGATGATGCCATTGTGTACGACAGCAATTTTATTGTCACAAGAGGTATGTGGGTGGGCGTTGCGTTCACTTGGAGCGCCGTGCGTTGCCCAGCGGGTATGTCCGATGCCACAGGGGCTTGCATTATTGAGGTACTCCACCGCTTCAGCTAATCCCGCAACCTTTCCTACGCGATGTACGACCGTAAGTTCTTCGTTGGTTGCGTTTTGCAAAGCAATACCGGCAGAGTCATAACCACGATATTCGAGACGTCTCAGACCCTCGATGAGGGTATCTTTTGCGCTTTGGTGTCCAGTAAAACCAACGATGCCGCACATATATAAACTCCAATCGTGTGCTTCTGGGAGTGTCACAGAAACGATTAGTTTTAACCAACCCACTCTATTTTAGCGAGTTATATAGGCAAACTTGTATGGTATTAAAAATGAAGACCGGAGTATACAAAATGATGTAACAATGCTATTTGAATATTTACCACGGCAGTTGGCAAGTATTTGCCACGGCAGTTGGCTAATATTTACCACGGCAGTTGGCAAATACTTATCAGAAAGCGAATAGCAGCTATACGATACAAACGGGACATAATGATACAAATGGGCTATTGACTGCGTTTCTCTGTGTCTATCCTTTATAAGTTAGATACAGCTAACCGAAGGGAGACGTATTATGCCCGGATCATCTTCAACCGAGAAAAAAGGACTGCAACCAAAAGACCTTATAAACATCGGTATCTTCACTGCTCTCTACTTCATAATCATCATGGCTGTGGCAATGCTGGGCTACGTTCCTATATTCATTCCATTGCTCTCCTTTATCTGCCCACTTATCGGTGGTATTCCGTACATGCTCTACATTACAAAAGTAAGGCATTTCGGAATGGTCTTTATCATGGGAACCATCCTCGGCATCCTTATGGGTCTTGGCGGTATGGGCATATATGCCTTTATCACCGGACCAGTATGTGGTCTTCTCGCCGACCTTGTCCTCAGAAGCGGTAACTATAACAGCGCAGGGCGTGCCATAATTTCACACGGAGTACTGAGCGTTTGGTTGATAGGCAACTATATTCCCATCGTCATGAATCGCGCGAGCTACTTCGCAGGTATCGCCTCTGGCTACGGACAGGAATATGCCAACGCGCTCTCCAGCTACATTCCTGACTGGAGCCTTCTACCTCTTGCTCTTGCTGCATTTATCGCAGGGTGTATCGGAGCTGTCATCGGCAAGAAACTCCTCCACAAGCACTTTGAGCGAGCCGGCATCGCATAATGAAAAAGGGGCTGTTCCTCTCAACTGCCAATAACCGAGAGCTCGTGCTTGATCCCCGCACTAAAGTGCTTGCCACACTCGTCGTCTCAACAATTATGCTTGGGTCTTATAGCGTGGGGCCTCTCCTTGTGGTTAAGCCGCTGCTTATTGCAACACCTTTCATCATGCTAGCCCTCTCTCACCGTTTTCGCTCAGCAATCACCTACCTCACGTTATACGTGGCTGCAAGCGCTGTGGCAGCAATCGCGGAGTCGTGCCTCACTGGAGTTGCTCTCTTTGTCACGCTCGGCATCTCGGGAATCGTAAGGCAGTTCGCCCCTGGTATTGCCATGGGAACCTGGCTAGTCACAACCACGTCAGTGAGTGAGTTCATGGCAGCATGCGACCGCATGCACATGCCTCAGGCCGTAGAAATTCCCCTTGTCGTAATGCTTCGATACTTCCCAGCAATAGCCGACAACTACCGACAGATAGCTGCTGCTATACGCATGCGCAGCAGCAAGACAACCAGAAACCCTATCTCTGCCATCGAGAATTGCCTGGTACCGCTGCTTGTCTCGGCAGTGCGAGGCGGAGAAGACCTCTCTGCCTCAGCGTTGGTACGAGGGCTTGGTGGACCAACAGCTCGCACAAACATACATGAAGCGCGTATGCGCGTACGAGACTGGATAGTAATCGTCCTTCTCGCCATAGCCGCTATCTGCGCGGTGGTCACGCCGTTGCTCTACTACTAGGATCAAAATGATAGAGATAAAAAATGCGTGCTACCAATATCAGGCAAGCGAGAAAAACAACCTCTCCGAGGTCAACCTTAACGTAGCCCCTGGTGAAGTAGTCTGCCTGACGGGTGCCTCAGGATCTGGA
Organism: Lancefieldella parvula; assembly: GCF_963530955.1. Lineage (GTDB taxonomy): Bacteria > Actinomycetota > Coriobacteriia > Coriobacteriales > Atopobiaceae > Lancefieldella > Lancefieldella parvula_A. Next base: position 3,668 of record NZ_CAUSFQ010000030.1, read on the forward strand.
AAAACAACCCTAACAAGGCTCGTCAATGGCCTCATCCCCCATTATTATGAGGGGAAGCTCTCGGGGAAGATTAAGGTTTGTGGTCTTACACCTTCCAACCACGAGCTTTGGGAACTAGCGCCAAAGGTCGGATCGGTCTTCCAGAACCCTAAAACCCAGTTCTTCTGTCTGGACACAACTGGTGAACTCGCATTTGCGTGTGAGAACCAAGGAATAATACCTGACAAGATACGCGCACGACTAAAGAACGTCACCAACGAGCTTGAGCTCTCAGATCTTATCGACCGCAGCTGCCTTTCTCTTTCTGGTGGAGAAAAGCAACGAGTCGCATGTGGTTCGACCACTATGCTTGACCCAGATGTTCTTGTCCTTGACGAGCCATCCTCCAACCTTGACTTCGCCTCCATTGGGCTTCTCCGAAAGATTGTTGCAAAATGGAAAGCCGAGGGTCGCGCCGTGCTCATCTCCGAGCATCGACTCCATTGGTTGGAGGGCATCGCCGATCGCATTATTGTGATGCGTTCAGGCAACGTGGAACGCGAACTTACCTCCAAACAATTCTACGCGGCAACAGCTGCCGAGGCGCGAGCACTTGGCCTGCGTGCACCAACTTTTGCAGCTATTGCAGCTGAACAGTGCTGCACACGGGGCGAGAAAAACGAGTTTGTAGAAATACGGGATATGAACTATCACTATCCACAATCAAACCGTGGCAGCAGCGTTTCTCGTATCTCTTTTAGACGAGGTGGCGTCACCGCTATCATCGGAAGCAATGGTGCCGGAAAATCCACCTTCGCACGCTGTCTCTGCGGTCTTGTTCGCAATTGCAAGGGAACCATAGACGTCGGAGAAGGTCCTGCTCCACTCTCAAGCAGATCAAGAAACGGCTACTTGGTTATGCAAGACGTGAGCCATCAGCTCTTCCGAGAGAGCGTATTTGATGAGGTACTCGACTCCATGAGACGTGCTGACGAGCACCTTGCCCGTACTATACTTGCATCGTTAGACTTAACTGAACTGGCACAACGCCATCCGCTCTCACTTTCAGGCGGGCAGATGCAACGCGTTGCGCTTGCTGCGGCGCTTGCATCAGAGCGTGATCTACTTGTGCTTGACGAACCCACAAGCGGACTCGACCTTGCTCATATGGAGCAGGTTGCCGCAAGCGTTACCGCCGCAGCGGCAGAAGGCCGAGCTGTTGTGGTTGTAACACACGATCCTGAGTTCATCAGAGCATGTTGCACCGACTTTGCCCGCATGGAAGACGGATTGTTTGTAGACCAAGGCGTGCTCGACAATGCTGGCTGGTCAAAGGTACTGTCATTCTTTGAAAACGCTCTTCAAAGAAGCTAAGGGAACTGGAGACACAATGGACATTGCTGATTATGCCAACATGGGTGGCAACGTCCGTCGTGTGACGCATGACGCGAGAAGTTCCGTCTGGCGGGCAGAGGGAACTGATGGTCAGGGCATCATGACAATGCACGACGTCATGCCTGGAATCACCCTTATGTTCAACGACTTTACAAACGTGTGGAACTTGGAGTCGGGCTTTACACTCATCCCAGGATCGCGCATGCTCTGCCTGAACTACTGCCGTGAGGGAAGAATTGAGTGGGAGTCCGGAACCAGCTCATGCCTATACCTGGACACAGGTGATTTAGGCATCGATGACCACTCAAGACATGAAAGCCTCTTCCGATTCCCCTTTGGTCACTACCGAGGTGTTACCGTCTGCTTTGACTTGGACACAGCAGACAAATCGCTGCAATCTGTTTTTCCCGAGGGATTTCCGGTAAAAGTTGAACTACTTTACGAGAAGTTCTGTTCAGGCGACAAACCAAGTGTGCTTCGTGGTGGAGCGTCCATCGAGCATATCTACTGCGAAATGTACAGCGCTCAGGATTGCTTTAGGGACGCCTACCTAAAACTCAAGGTTATGGAGCTCCTGTTATTTCTTGGGAGCAGCATTCCTGAAGGCGGACGCATTGGACAGTATGGTCTCACCCGCGCCAAGGTAGACAAGATAAAGGACATAGAACGGGCCTTAACCTCCGATCTCTCTTCTCGCAAGACACTCAAAGAGCTTTCTCAAGAGTTTGAATTCCCCTATGCCAGCATGCAGCGATGCTTTAAGGAAGTCTATGGCACTAGCGTGCACGCATACCTCACGCGCTATCGCATGGCACAAGCTGCAACCCTCCTCCGAACAACCTCCAAACCTATTGGAGAAGTTGCGTTTGAAGTTGGGTATACCAATGCCTCAAAATTTGCTTCCACATTCCGCAGTGTTGTTGGTATGTCACCTGCAGATTACCGCGAAAACGCTGGTCTAGAAAGATAGGCGCGCTTCAATACGTTTCAATACACTTCGATATGCTTCGATACGCTTTGATACGTTTCGATACGCTTGGAGCGTACCGCGACAATCGGGCTTTTCTCATTCTACGAGCCGTGAATACAATTTGCTCATACTCGTCGTTTGGGAGGACCCATGGACTCTAGCAATAATAAAAAGAGCAGTTGGATACGGCAGCTTGCTTTATTTACACGCGGACAGCGCCTAAAACTCGGAGCCTCACTACTATTTGCTGTGGCAGGTGTTGCCGGAAGCATTGTTCCCTTTTTTGCTGCCTACAAGTTGATTGCGCTCTCAATAGCAAGCACTCTTACTATCAGTGAAGTTGAATACTGGGCACTCATTGCCCTTCTCGGAGTGGCAGTTCAGGCGGTAGGCTATCTAGCCTCAACTTCAACATCACACAGCGTTGCCTACCATACGCTTGAAAACCTGCGAAACGCCGCGTGCGAGCATCTTGCTGCATGTTCTCTAGGTGATGTTCAATCAGCACCCTCCGGAGCACTCAAGAAAACAATTATTGATGACATTGAGCAAATGGAGATGCCCATTGCCCACGTTATCCCAGAGTTCACAAGTAATGTGCTTCTTCTCGTCTCATGTTTTGCAATCGTGTGCTCAATTGATATTCGACTTGCACTCTCTATGCTCACCGCACCAGCCTTGTCAATTGTGCCCCTCTCGCTGCTTTTTAAAAACTTTGAGCGAGACTATGCAGCGTACTGGGAGGCAAGTGAGCGCGTTAACTCAACACTCGTCGAATACATCGATGGCATCGAAGTCATCAAGACCTTCAACCAAGCAGACTCCTCGTACGCTCGTTTTCGTAACGACATCTCTGAATTTGAAAAACTGACGCTTGCCTGGTATAAGTCAGCTCGTATCCCCATGAACGCCATGTTTGCAATACTACCTACGCTCCTTTTGGGCGTTGTACCAGTCGGTTGCATTCTTGTGGCCTCGGGAAGCATCGACGTAGCCCAGATGGCTCTTGCCTGCATGCTGTCTATCGGCGTCATTGGTCCTCTCACCAAAATTACCCAGTACACAAACATGTTCAAGGAGATCGAGAAGGTAATGGACAGCGTTAGTAAGCTGTTAGAGATGAAACCCCTACCCGAAGTCTCCTCTCCTGCACGTATCACATCACACGATGTCTCATTCGAGAACGTTAAATTCTCTTATTGCGACGAAGAAGTGCTTCACGGCATCTCTCTTGAAGTGCCTGAAGGTAGCTCATGTGCTCTGGTGGGACCAAGCGGTTCTGGAAAATCAACGATGGCCAAGCTCATTGCTCGGTTCTGGGACGCGGGGTCAGGAACAATCCGCATCGGAGAAACTGACGTGCGCGATATGCCACTTGACCAGCTAGCTGGTCTTGTAAGCTTTGTGACTCAAGACAATTTCCTCTTTGATCGAACAATCTTTGAGAACGTAAGACTCGGACGTCCAGACGCAACTGACGCCGAGGTAGAGCGCGCGCTTGCTGCCGCACACTGTGAAGAATTGGCAGATAAGCTTGCAAATGGATTTGAAACCCTCTCCGGAGAAGCTGGAGGAGCTCTTTCAGGTGGAGAACGTCAGCGCATCTCCATCGCGCGCGCCTATCTAAAAGACGCGCCAATTCTTGTGCTTGATGAGGCAACTGCGTTCATAGACCCCGAGAGTGAGGAGCTCATTCAGCAGGCACTTTCAGAACTTGCACGTGGAAAGACGCTGATTGTAATCGCGCACAGAATCTCGACGGTGCGTAATTTTGACAAGATTGTAGTCATGGACTCCGGAAATATTGTCGCTGAGGGAACACATACGGACCTCCTTGATTCAAGTGATCTCTATCACCGCATGTGGGAAGCACATATCTCCAATGGAACTCATGAAGTGAGAAAGGAGCAGCGTAATGTTTAGTGCGCTTATGAAAGTAGTGCGTTGGACGGGCAACAAGAAAATGCGAATCCTCTTTGGCTTTGCTTACTCTTTTCTTATCTCTCTTGTTTCTGCAGCACCCATCGCCATTGCCGCTTGGGCCATGTGCGGGTTTCTCGGCTTATCAAATGGCGAGAAACCCGATCTGAAAATTGCACTTATTGCTGGACTGGCCATTATTGCTTCGATTGCGCTACGCGCAGCACTTATGTGGTTGAGAGCGCGAGCCGAGGAAACCGTAGCTGCGGAACGTTCCAACGAGGTGCGTGTACGTATCGGAGAAGCGCTAAAACGCGTCCCACTTGGTTACTTTGACAATCACCCATCAGGAGAAATTCTCTCGGCACTCACTACCGAGCTGTCATTTGTGGAAATCCATGGCATGCGTATGGTAGACATGCTTGGCAATGGATACATAACCGCAGCCGCAATGGTAGCGTTTCTCGCCTTTGTAGATCTACGGGCATGCTTTTTGGCATTGGCTGCAATTGCGGTTGCAACGGTGGTGCTAGAGCTAATGTTCAAAAATTCCGCGCGTTTGTCGCCTGCGCAAAATGACGCGCGCGAGGATATGGCTCAGGCAACGTTGGAATACATTCATGGTATGCCTGTTGTTAAGAGTTACCGTCAGGTAGATGCTGCTGTATCTGCAGTGCGCTCCGCTTACGCGCGTTCCAGGAATGTAAATCTCAAGACTGAGCTTGCTTTCCAGCCCTTCAACGCCTTGCTTCTCTTTGTGACACGCGGTGCTTCAGTTGGCGTCATTGTTATCGTATGTATCTCTTTCCTGAACGGAACGATATCTCTTCTTAACTTCTGCACGCTAGTAATGTTCTCCTTTATGCTGTTCCAATCAATCGAGGCTTGTGGCGATGCTGCCTACGTAATTGGACACATCGGAGAAGTTATCGACCGTCTTGACGCTATCGAATCCGCACCTGCAATCGATGACAATTGCAAAGCCGTAAAACTTGAGCATCACAACCTTGAGATGCATGACGTTTCATTTGCTTACGGAGAGGGACCCCTTGTACTCAACGGAATGTCTCTGACTATTCCCGAAGGAACAACTGCAGCTCTTGTTGGAGGAAGTGGTTCAGGTAAAACAACTGTTGCCAAGCTATTTGCACGTTTCTACGATGCAACAGGTGGCTCCGTATGCATAGGAGGCCACGATGTACGAGAGCTTTCGTGTGACAGCATTCTTGCTGACTTCTCTATGGTCTTCCAAGACGTCTATCTTATGGATGACACGATTGAGCGTAACATCGCTCTGAGCAGGCCAGAGGCAAAGCTCGAAGAGATTATTGCGGCAGCTAAAGCAGCACGCTGTGATGAGTTCATAAATGCTCTGCCTGAGAGCTATAAAACAAAGGTTGGAGAAGGTGGAGCGCGACTCTCTGGAGGCGAAAGACAGCGTATCTCTATTGCCCGCGCAATTTTGAAAGATGCACCTATTGTTGTTCTTGATGAGGCAACAGCAAGCGTTGACCCAGAAAACGAAGCGGAGATTCAAGCTGCCCTGACACAGCTCTGTAAGGGGAAAACGGTGCTTGAAATTGCGCATCGTCTCTCAACAATTGAGGAAGCTGACCAGATTTTCTTCCTTAGAGATGGACGTGTTGCAGAACAGGGCACCCATGAGGAGCTTATTTCGCACAACGGTCCCTACCATGACTTTGTTGAAGCTCGTTCGCGTATTGAAGGTTGGCAGATCTCGAAGTAATAGGTATGCTATATGCGAAGTTTTGGGACACAGTTCACTCGCGGGCATGTCCACAGGTAATGTGACTGAAACAGAAAAAGATTAGATTAGCGGAACACACGCAATCTCAATTTATCGTATGGTGACGAGAGCCTCCGATGCTCTTTGGGTCATCATCAGCCATGGGGCTATCCTGTCCCATCTCTCATTTTTCTTGTTGAGAGACGTCCCTTAGACAATTCCTGCCTTCTCGAAGTGCTTCCTCATGATTCTTAGCGAGACGAGGGCCCCCGCCAGGCTCGTCGCCACCGTAAGGACGACCATCCCTGCGTACATGGAACCCGAGAACATTGCGACGAACTGCGCCATGGTCTCATCGGTGAGTCGAAGTATTTCTTGGCGCTCGGAAAGATACTGAGCAGCTGAAAGGTATATGGGAAGGGTGTAGAGCGCCGACTGCAGCGTGCAACCGACAACGTAAGCCGCAACGAGACCTTTCCTGTTCGAGTACCCGATCCGCGTGGCAACTACCTCCGCAAGGGCCCAGCCTGCGATACTGCCGATGACACCGAAGACATTTGCCGCCATCAGGCCAGGTAGCACGTTTATGGTTCCCATGATGAAGAAGGTTCCGGTCTTCCTGACCTTTGCGGCAAGGAGCAGATAAGCTATCGATGTGAAGAAGCAGACGATGGGTATGTTGGCGACTGTCCCCACGACGGTAAGACCAGCGATACCTCCCACTACGAAGAAGATTAGGAGAGACAGCGCTCCGAAAACTCCAATGGATACGAGATCTCGAGCACCTATGGTCGAGGTTTCGCCTTTTTTCATAATGAGTCCTTTCTTCCGTTCTGGTTTAAGACGTACAGGTTTGACGAGGCAAGTCTCGTCCTGAGCCCTTCTATCGCGGTCCGAATTGAAGCCACGCAAGTACTCCAGTTGCCAGGAGGGTCAAAGCGGCTGCCACGGCGTCTATTCCTCCGAAAGACAAGGGCCGCAGCACCGTCGCTTTGGCCTCGCCATCTAAGCCGCGGGCAAGCGCGGATGCCGCCAGTTCGTCGGATATCCTTACGCTCCTCATGAGGAGCGGAACTATCAAAAGCTCGCATGTGAGAGCTGGGTGTCGGAATGCGAACCCTCCTCCTGCGAGCACGCGCCGCGTTTTTAGGCTTTCCATGAGATGCGAGGCGTCCCTGCGTATAGTTGGGAAAAACCGCAGAATGACCGTGCATGGAATGAGAACTACCTGCGGAGCCCCCATAGACTGCAGCGCAGCGAGAAGATCCTGCATCGAGGCCAGTTTAGAAAGGGAGACGCCTAGGAGAGCCAGAACTACGAACTTCTGGGCCATGTAGCTCAGCATGACCACAGCGGTCATAAGCGTTGTACTTCCGACTCCCTCGGCAAGAGCCATCACGGCGGCTATGAGGCCATAGGCCGCAGATAGGGCGATGCACGACCGCCATGCCCCGGAGACGAACGCGCATGCCGCACCGATGACGCATGCCGCATGGGCTGCTTCCGGTCGGTTGGAAAGCATTGCAGCAGTGCCCAGAAGGCAGATTGAGAGCAGGGCAGTTCGCGGGTCTATGCGTCTGTATGAGCGTTCCATTGCGCGTCTCCTTTCCAAAGCGAACTCAGGAGTCTCTCCCTCGTCGGACCGCCAAGAGCGAAGTCATCAACAATGAGTCCACCACTCAGATGGAGAATGCGGTTACAGGTAGAGAGGAGGAACTCAGGATCGTGCGAGACGGCGAATACGACGCTTCCCGATTGTGCGAGCGATCGGATTGCGGAAGAGACTCTCTCCATGTTCTCCCTGTCCAAGCCGCTCGTCGGTTCGTCGAAGAAATAGGTGGATGTCTCATCGACGAGGGCACATGCTATGGTGAGGCGCTGCTTCTGCCCTCGCGAAAGCGTTGCGGGATGAGCTTCCCTCATATCCCATAGCCCCAGCTTTCTGAGTGCTCGCTCACAGACATCGGCGTCTCTCCGTCCACCCAACGAAAGCTCTCCCAGCACGCTATCGGAGAAAAGCTGGTAGTCGGGATCCTGCATGACTAGTCGGATGCGCCCCAATCGCTCCTTTGGCGAAAGGGGTCTGCCGTCTACGGACACGGTGCCCCCATCCTCTTTCTCAAGTCCGCAGCACAGACGCGACAGAGTTGTCTTCCCCGCACCGTTTTCTCCTATGATTCCGATTACCTCGCCGAATCGGGCGGAAAAGCTCAGCGGACCGATGGTGCGAGGGTCGCGCGGTGTCGATCCGGCACTCCTCGTCGAATGCTGTGAGCCGTATGAGAACGTAAGATTATTTATCTCGAAGGCCGCATTCTCACACTTTGACAAGGTCGGCTTATGGTCGGGCATAGCGTTTAGCGCCGACTTCAGATGCAAGTTCCTTAGACCCATATGAGCGAGTGTGGAGTCGCCAAGGGACAAAGCGCTGGCTGCGTCGTATACGTGGGATACGGCACCATCTTCGATGACGACCATCCGGTCGATGAGATTAGACAGATAGAAAAGTCGGTGCTCTAGAACGATGACAGTCTTTCCCTCGCGTTTTAGCTCGGATAGTGTCTTCCTGAGGGTCTCCACGGCTTCCATATCGAGGTTTGCGGACGGCTCGTCGAAGACGTACACGGAAGGCCCCATCGCATAGCAGGAGGCTATAGCCACCAGCTGCATCTCTCCACTCGAGAGTTCGAACACGCTCCTATCCCGCAGACACTGAATGTTCATGCGTCGGAATGCGCTTTCGACCCGCTGAGCTACATCGTTGCGTGGCAGTCCCGCGTTCACGCAGCCGAATGCCACCTCGCTCGTCGTGTCGGTCATGAAGAACTGGCTGCGCGGGTCCTGGAAAACCGAGCCGACCATCTTTCCGATGTCTCCGATTTCCATCTCGCGAGTTTCCGTTCCGCCGACTCTCGCCGTTCCTTCCAGCTCACCCTTGTAGAAATGAGGAATAAGACCATTTATGAGCCTTGCGACCGTGGTTTTCCCGCAGCCGCTTCTTCCTGTCAGAAGCACGAACTCGCCTTCATGGATGTCCAAGTCAACGCTGTGGATAGCATCGCTATCCTTCCCCGCGTATTGGAACGTCACCTTGTCGAGGGTTATATGCGCGAAGGCGCTCATTCCTGGCCCTCCGTCTTGGCCCCACGTTCCCAGAGAGTCCGATAATAACCGGTGCTCTCCTCGAGGAGCTGTTCGTGGGTACCCCTCTGCACAATTTCCCCCTGTCGCATCACGATTATCTGGTCTGCAGAGCGGATAGTGCTCAGATGGTGCGCCACCACGAGCACTGTTCTGTTCTGCGCGAGCGCAGAAACGGCTTTCTGCATAAGCACCTCGTTAATCGGGTCCACACTGCTCGTCATCTCGTCGAGTACGAGGATGGGGGCGTCTTTTAGAAACGCCCGAGCAACAGACAACCTCTGCTTCTGCCCGCCTGAGAGACCCACGCCGTTCTCCCCGATGAGCGTCTCGTAGCCCTGTGGAAGCGACATCACGAACTCGTGGATGCACGCCTTCTTGGCCGCCTCCACCACTTCCTCGTGCGTCGCATCAGCCTTGCCTATGCGGATATTACCCTCAATGGTGTCCGCGAAGAGCCGTACATCCTGCATAACGATGCTGATAGAGGCAAGAAGATCGTCGTAGGGGATGTCCCTCACGTCCACGCCGCCGATGCTCACGCTTCCCGCATTTACGTCCCAGAATCTCAGCAGAAGGTTGGTCAGTGTGCTCTTGCCCGATCCGGATTCGCCCACCAGCGCCGTCATG
>NZ_CAUSFQ010000031.1:0-13299 GCF_963530955.1 Lancefieldella parvula
CTTCTTTTTTATCTGAAAGATCTTTTGCAAGCTTGTCGTTAATTGAAATGATTTTGATAGTTTCATTGCTTGTGTTTGCAGCAATGGTGGCTCTTTACGTGTTTTGGCCTAAGGGAAAAAGAGCGGTTTTAGTTGGCATATGTTCAATGGTAGTTATGCTTATTTTGGGTTTAAGTATCTACTGGAAGTTTTTCTCGCCAACAAGGATTTGTGTGATGGATATTGGTCAGGGAGATGCCATATTGCTAAGCGATGGCGCACACTCCCTGCTTGTAGATACAAGCGTGGGAGATGCGGTTAACGATGCTCTGGAGCGCCAACATATTTCATATCTTGATGCAATTTTGCTCACACATCTTGATGAGGACCATGCTGGTGGCGTGAGGTATATGGTTGGTTCGGTAAAGGCAGGCCGGGTATTAGTTGGAGAAGGAATAACAAAACAAGAAAAGCATGAGTTACAAAAAGCCATTCAGAGAATTTCTGGTAGTTGTTCCTATGAAGTTTTATATGGGGATGAATTTGATGTTGGTCGCTTTCATGTCCGGGTAGTGTGGCCACATAGGGGATATAAAGCTAAAGAAGCTAATAATGCGTCGGTTGAGCTCTATGTGACGTATAACGATGGGCAAAATACTTTAACTACGCTTTTAACGGGAGATGCTGAAAGAGATCAAACTAAAGAGACGGTGACATCGGGTGATGTTGGAGATATTGATTTCTTAAAAGTTGGACATCATGGAGCGGCAAAGTCACTCTATCCAGAAACTGCTCGCGCGCTAAAACCCGAGGTAGCAGTTGCAAGTGCTGGAAAGAATAATCGTTATGGACATCCTAAACAGGAAGCGGTGGATATCTTAGAGGGTGTCGGTGCAAGATTTTATTGCACAAAAGATTATGGAGACGTCACGGTATTTCCTGGAGAACATGGACCTAGGGTGAGCGTGCAACATGCTAAAGTAGATACAGAATTAGAGGAGGAAAAAGATGGCGGAGCAGGCTAAGTTACTAGCTGCATATTTGGCTGTTGGCCCTGATGAGATGAAGCGTGCAAGGGCTATTGATAAGCTTAAAAGCCGTCTTAACCAGAGTTTTATTACCTTTAACCTTGATGAGATTTCTGTAAGTGCTGAGCTGACTCCAGAATCTGTTCTGTCATCCGCTCAAACACTTCCTATGGGTGATTCTAGACGAATTGTTGTCATTGATGATGCAAGTAAATTGCCTAAGTCTGTGTCAGAGGCTCTTGTTGAGTATCTAAAGAACCCCAATCCAACTACTACGCTGATGCTTTCTGCAAGTAAACTTGCCAAAACAACAAGGCTCTACAAAGCAGTTGACGCTTTAGGTAAGCTCGCAGTTATTAATTGCGGTGCAATGACCAGAAGTGAATTGCCTAAATATATAGGAGATCTAGGAAGAAAGTATGGGCTACAAATTCCAGCAAATGTGGCCAACGAGCTTGTAAGTCGTGTTGGTGATAATACCACCATGCTTGATTCTCAGATTAAATCTCTAGCAGCTCTGTTGGGTCGTCCTGGTGCAATTGACGTTCAGTTTGTAGAGACTCATGTTGCTCGAGTGGTTGAGGTCAAGCCGTGGGATTTTCTCGACAGTTTATCAGCGAGAAATGCTCAAAAGGCTTTGGAGCTTTATAGTCAGATGGATGAATCGGGAGCGATTGGAAATCTGTCACTAATGACTGGACGCGTAAGAGAGCTTATTTGCGCCAGGTCTATGGTTAAGCGAGGTACAGAACGGGAAATTGCTCCAGTTTTGGGCAAGCAGGACTGGCAAGTAAGAAATTATGCACGATGGGCGCGTCAATTTGCAGATGGCGAGCTTGAACATATTCTGGGCCTCTGTGCAGATGCAGAACGTGGTCTTAAGAGCGGAGAAGATAAAACAACCACAATGACCAAGCTTATCTTTGCTCTGTGCGGCGTCGCAAATGTGTAGATTCAAAGAATTCAGGTAAGAAAAAACGGACTCCAAGGAGTCCGTTTTAAAAAGTTTAAAAGTAGATAAGAACTACTTAAGGGTGTTAACAAGCTTCTGAATGCCGCTCTTACGCTGAGCAGCCTGATTCTTGTGTACGATGCCCTTGGAAGCAGCCTTGTCAAGAAGGCGGGATGCCTTGTTAGCTGCAACCTGTGCGTCCTCAAGCTGGCCTGCCTCAACAGCAGTGCGAACTGCCTTAATAGCAGTCTTAAGCTCGGAACGGACAGCCTTGTTGCGCTGGCGTGCCTTCTCAGCGGTGAGAATACGCTTCTTCTGAGACTTGATGTTAGCCACGTGCGGTTCCTTTCGGTGTTTACTATGTGAGGCCTCTTCGCTGAGACACGTTTGAGGCAGCTGTTGAAGTATAGCACGAAGGGGGTAGTTTACGCTATTATTTTCCTTATGAATACACAGGATACTTCACATATTCGCAACTTCTCTATTGTTGCGCACATCGATCACGGTAAATCTACCATCAGTGACCGCATTTTGGAGCTTACTCATACCGTTGAAGAACGCGATATGGAGTCACAGCTCTTGGACACTATGGACATTGAACGTGAGCGTGGAATTACCATTAAATCAAACGCAGTCCGCGTCATGTATGACGCAGATGACGGAGAGCGCTATCAGTTCAACCTGATTGACACCCCAGGCCACGTTGACTTTACCTATGAGGTCTCAAGGTCTTTGGCTGCTTGTGAGGGTGCAGTGCTGGTTGTTGATGCAACGCAAGGTGTTGAGGCACAGACTGTCTCAAACGCCATGTTGGCCATGAACGCTAACCTGGATATTGTTCCTGCAATCAATAAGATTGATCTTCCATCTGCTCGACCTGAAGAGGTACGTGCAGAAATTGAAGATGTTCTTGCTATCCCGGCTGATGATGCGGTATGTGTCTCTGGTAAAACAGGTGAGGGTATTCACGAGCTCCTTGAGGCTTTGGTGTATTTGGTTTCTCCTCCAAAGGGAGACCCTACAGCTCCACTTAAGGCGCTTATTCTTGACTCGTATTTTGACCAGTTCAGAGGCGTCGTTGCAACAGTGCGTGTTTTTGATGGTTCAATCAAGGCCGGCAATCAGCTTCTTATGATGCAGGGATCTATGCCTTTTCTTGTTGAAGAAGTTGGCGCTAAGAGACCTCTTGAGATGGCTGTTGACCAACTTTCTGTTGGTGAAGTTGGCTATGTGGTAACTGGCCTCAAAGATCCTGAAGCTGTCCGCGTTGGAGACACGCTTACCTATAAGCAAAATCCTTGTGCAGAACCACTACCGGGTTACCGCGAGGCAAAACCGATGGTATTTACTGGTCTTTTCCCGGTTGATAACAAACAGTACGAGAATCTCCGTGACGCACTTGATAAGTTGCACGTTAATGATCCATCTCTTACGTGGTCTCCAGAGACGTCTGTTGCTTTGGGATTTGGCTTCAGAGTAGGCTTTTTGGGTCTTCTCCACATGGAGGTTGTCAAAGAACGTCTTGAGCGTGAGTTTGATCTGGACTTGATTGCCACCAGTCCCTCTGTTGACTATCACGTGTACAAGACCGATGGAACTATGATTGAGATTACCAGTCCTCAAGATCTTCCAGAGGTCACCAAGATTGACCGCATTGATGAGCCATACCTAAAGGCAAAGATTATTGTACCTCCTGAGTTTGTTGGTACGGTTATGCAGCTTGTTGTTGATCATCGTGGCGTATCTGAAGACATGGTGTATCTGTCTGATAAGTCCGTCGAGATGATCTTTAGCATTCCTTTGGCTGAGCTTATCCTGGACTTCTTTGACCAGCTTAAGAGTAGAACTAAAGGTTATGCCTCACTTGACTATGAGTTTGATTCATATCGAACTTCTGACCTGGTTAAGCTTGATATCTTGCTTGCTGGAGACGTTGTTGATGCGCTCTCGTTTATTGTTCACAAGGACAAAGCATACGATCTTGCTCGCGGCCTTTGCGACAGGCTTAAAGGCATTATTCCACAGCAGCTCTTTGAGGTTCCTATTCAGGGTGCAATTGGCAATAAAATCATCTCTCGCTCTACCGTTCGCGCACGTAGAAAAGACGTCTTAGCTAAGTGCTACGGCGGCGACATTTCCAGAAAGCGCAAGCTGCTCGAGAAGCAAAAAGAGGGTAAGAAGCGCATGAAGCAGATAGGCTCGGTCGAAGTGCCTCAAGAGGCATTCTTGGCTGTTCTCAAGGTTGATGACGAGTAGAAGGTATCTGTGGAATCGCTTCAAACTATTATTGCAACCTGTGCCCCTGAAGCTGGTCTTTCTTCTCGCATTATTCCTTTTGCGTCAGGTACCACACTCAAGGAGCGCCTGTCTGCAAATCCCGTGCTTATGGCTCCTATGGCTGGCGTCAGCGATGGTGTGTATCGCACTATGGCTCGAGCGGGCGGAGCAGGTCTTGCGTATTCAGAAATGGTTTCTGTTGCAGGAATTCATTATGGTGGCGAGAAAACCTGGGAGCTTGTAGAGTCTCTTGCAACTGAGCCCGATATTGCTGTTCAACTCTTTGGTTCAAAGCCAGATCAGTTTAAAGAAGCAGCAGCTCAGATTAGCGAGCGTTTAGGGGATAAGCTGGCTCTTATCGATATCAATATGGCTTGTCCTGTTCCTAAGGTGGTTAAAAAAGGGGAGGGTTCAGCCCTTCTGGACACCCCAGAGCTTGCTGCAGATTTGGTTAAGGCTTGTCTGTCTGAGGTTAACGTACCTGTTACTGTAAAGATTAGGCGTGGTAGACGTCAGGATGAGGAAGTGGCACCTGAGTTTGCTCGCGCCATGGAGGCTGCTGGAGCATCTGCCGTTGCTATTCACGGTCGCTTTGCTACCCAGATGTATCGTGGTCAGGCAGAGTGGGAGACCGTTAATAGAGTTTGTGATGCTGTTTCAATTCCGGTCATAGGCTCTGGCGACATGCTCTCTGCTGAAGCAGCAGCTCATGCTCTTACAGAGACAGGTGTGACGGCTGTAATGATTGCTCGTGGAACGTACGGAAACCCGTGGATATTTAAGAACACTCAAGCTTTAGTTGAGGGTCAACCTGTGTTTGTTCCAACGCTTGATCAAATGCTTGCATCTTTTATGATGCACGTAAAGTTGCTTGATGCTGCAGATATTCATATTGCTCGCGCTAGAAGCCTCTCTACCTGGTATTTTAGAGGTATTCCAAACGCAGCTTATTGGCGTGGAAAGTCAGTAAGGTGCGTTACGGCCCAGGATTTTATTGATCTTGCGCTAGAGATTAAAGCAACTGTCAAGCAGCTTGAGGGTGAGCAAGAATCTTCTGAGCACAATCTGTTTATGAGCTAGTGATCTGTTGTGGATTCCTGGCAGTCTAAATACAACCAAACGGCTACTCCTGCGTTATACCTGCATATTCCGTTTTGTGCACAAAAATGCTTCTATTGCGATTTTTCTTCTTGGTCCACAAGACAAGACGATAATCGCATGAAAAATTACGTTAATGCACTAAAACATCAGCTAGATGAAGCCGCTCAACTTGGGCTGTTAGCAGCTACTAAAACGGTTTATATGGGAGGCGGAACTCCCAGCTTGCTTGGGCAAGATGCGGCAGATTTGGCGCAGAACGTCTCAGCTCTTACGCAGCCTAGTGAGTTCAGCATGGAAGCAAATCCAGACTCACTATCTGACGATCTTCTCGCCAATCTCTCTAAAGGTGGAGTAACGAGAATTTCTTTGGGAGTTCAAAGTTTTAACGACAACGAGCTTAAGAGGCTTGGCAGAATTCACTCGGCAGACCTCGCGTATGACAGGGTTTTAGCCGCAAAAGAGCGTGGTTACGACGTGTCGGTTGACCTCATGTGTGCTATTCCCGAGCAAACAGAGAACTCCTGGGAGTATTCGCTTTCAAGGTTTATCTCGCTTGGGGTGGACCATGTGAGTGTCTATCCGCTTACTATTGAAGACGGCACGGCGTTAGCTAAACAAACCCAAGATAAAGACACTCCTTGGAACGCCTATGACGTGCAGGCAGATCGAATGCAAGCTGCTTCAAAGACGCTTCAAGCGGCGGGATTTGTTCGCTACGAGGTAGCAAGTTACGCACGAAATCAGAAGAGCTGCAAGCACAATAAGATGTACTGGACGGGAGAATCGTACCTTGGTCTTGGTACCAGCGCTGCAAGCATGCTCACCGCACCTGAGTACGATATGCTTGCAGAGCAGAACACCTCTTTACCTCCTCGTCCACAAGAAGCTGCTCGCGCACGGCTGGTAGTTGTTGATTCTCCAAAAAAAATTGCTGAAGGCGCATCGCTCTTCTCGACAGAGTTTGATGTTGAATTTTTAACCCATAGAGAAGCTGTGGCAGAAGATTTGATGCTGCATGCTCGCCTTATGGAACCAATTTCGCCTGCGCTATTGAATGAGTCTGAACGAGTATTTGGAGCGCCATCGATGCAAAAAGTGCTTGACTCCTGTTTGCATGATGAGCTGCTAGAATGCGTCAATAACGAAGATTCTAAGGATAAAACTACGTACAGGCCTACCGAGAAGGGCTGGCTGCTTGGAAACGAGCTCTATGGACGTCTTTGGGATTTAAGATAATGTTAGAAAAATTTATTTGATGTAGTTAGTATTTACTTGATGTTTCAAAATAATTGAAAAATAAGAAAAGGATTGAAGAATGGGAGAAAAAAGACCTAATTTTGATGATATTACATCTTTTGATGAGTTTATTAAGTATTACTGGTATCGTGAAGAACTTATGCAAATATGTAAGTCTTTAGGTTTGGAATATAGAGGTACAAAACAAGAGCTCAATAATATTATTGAGCAGTATTTTAAAGGTAATTTGATTAAGAAAAGACTTACAAAGAATAAAAAAGTCAATAAAAAAATTGTTACTTTAAATTCGTCATTGCTTGAGTGTGGCTTCTCATTTAATTCAAAGTTTAGAGAATATTTTTCTTCTTTAACAAAAGTTTCACCATTTAAATTTACTGCTGATATGGCTGCTGCTTGGAGAAAAGTTAAGAGAGAGAACAATAGTGCATTTACAATCAGGGATTTGTTAAATGTATATTATGGTGATTTAGATTATGCGAAATACGATAATTCGGCTTGTCAGTGGAATCAATTTTTAAAAGATTTTTGTGCAGATGAAAATAGCTATAACTATTCTAATAAATTAAAGGTGGCTTCTGTTCTTTGGAAAGAAGTTAGAGATTCAAAAGGTAAAAAAATCTATTCGAAAGATTTATTAACTAAGTATGCATTTAAAATACGGGAATATCATAAGTAAACATTTGATAATTTTCTTCATTTGCAGTTTGAAAAAGTCATGAACACATTCGATAGTATGTCGATTTTTCATGTATGTAGTTAACGAATATTCTTAATGGGATTTGGTTGCATTAAGTTAAAAACATGTGGGTACACTTTCAACTGTTCTTATAATCATAAGTTGTAACGGGTTGAATCGGAGAGATTTCATGGCTGCAATGAACGAGAAGGACTATTACGCCATCCTTGGTGTCTCTGAGTCCGCGACAGCTGAAGAAATTAGAAAAGCTTTTCAAACTAAAGCTCGTAAGCTTCATCCAGACATCAATAAAGAGCCCGATGCTGAAGAGCGTTTTAAAGAGGTTTCTGAGGCATATGCTGTTCTGTCAGATGCCGAGAAACGCCGTCGTTATGACGCAATGAGAAGTGGCTCTTTCTACGGTGGCGGTTATGGCCCCTCTGGTTATCCAGGTGGATCTGCGTATGGAGGTTCTCCTTTTGAGGGAGGCTTTCCGTTTGGCGATATTAACTTTAATAATTGGACTACTGGATCTCAAAAGCGCTCTCGCGCATATAAGCCTCAGACAGGTGCAGATATTGTCTACGACTTAACACTGAGTGATACTGATGCTAAAAATGGTGTTAAGAAAGGCATAACGTACCAGCGTTTTGTAACCTGTGATGCTTGTGCTGGTAAGGGATCTCAGCATAAGACTGAGGCAACCACCTGTCCTACCTGTCATGGAACGGGACACATTGATATTGATCTTTCTTCCATTTTTGGAGTAGGAAAGTTTAGAGTTGATTGTCCAGAGTGTGATGGTGCTGGACACGTTGTGCAGGATCCCTGCGACGTTTGTGGTGGTTCTGGACGTGTTTTGTCTGCAAGTGAAATTATGGTTGATGTACCAGCTAACTCGCATGATGGCGATCAGATCAGAGTTCCTGGAATGGGAAATGCAGGAACAAATGGTTCTGCAACTGGCGATTTTATCGTAAATATTAAGGTTCCTTCAGAGCAGTTGACGTTCCGTCAGCGCGCGGGAGCTCGTATAACGGGTATTACCTCAATGCTTTTAGTATTTGTGGCACTTAATTTGAGGTCACCACTTTTTGCTATTGTTTTGATTCCGCTTTTGATTTTTGGCATTAGAAATGTTCTTGCAGATGGCGTAAAGATGAACGCTGGTTGGTGGAGAAGCTTTGCGAATGCATTTGTTTCGGGAATCATCAATGGTGCCTTCTACTCAATTATTATTATGACTTTGTATGCTTGTACGGCCGGTTTGGGCCATGTTGGCTATATGGGAATTTAAGTTTTAGGTTTTACAAGGGGAGAGTTAGTAAGCGTGGCAGAGAAGAAAGACTTCTACGAGCTCTTAGGTGTTGCTCGTGATGCAGACCAAAAAACTATCAAGCGAGCTTTTTTAAAGCTTGCAAGAAAACTGCACCCTGATGTTTCTGATGACCCTCATGCAGAAGAAAAATTCAAAGAGGTAAACGAAGCTTATTCTGTGCTTTCAGATGAGCAAAAGCGAGCCAACTATGACCGTTATGGTGATCCTAATGGTCCATCTGGTTTTGGCGGTGGCTATGTGGATATGTCAGATATCTTTGGCGGCGGTTTTGGTGGCTTTGGAGATATCTTTGATTCCTTCTTTGGTGGCAGCCATGGTGGTCGAGGCGCTGCTCAACGCACTCGTGGTAGTGATATGGGTATCAGGTTGTCCATTACGTTGGAAGAAGCTGCAGCCGGAGTTACTAAAACTATCTCGTATAACAGACTTTCTACCTGCGATGACTGTAACGGCACTGGTCTTGGTGAGGGCGGAAAAATTGAAGACTGTCCACACTGTCATGGAACGGGTACGGTAGTCCAGGTTCAAAATACCGTCTTTGGTCAAATGCAGTCTCAGACAGTTTGTCCAGAGTGCCAAGGAACAGGTAAGAAGGTCGAGCATGCCTGCGAGACCTGTGGAGGTCAGGGAAGAACTCCTGATCACGAGCGTGTTTCTGTAGAAATTCCTGCAGGTGTTCATTCTGGCCAGTCAATTTCCATTGCAGGTAAAGGTGAAGCAGGCGTTAGAGGTGATACCTCTGGTGACCTTATCGTAACCATTGAAGTTTCCCAGCATAAAGATTTTGAGCGCAGGGGAGACGACCTCTTTACCTCAGTGAGCGTTGATTCCCTTGAGGCAATTGTTGGTACTACCGTGACCATTGACGGTATTATCAAAGATGAAACTATTGAGATTGCTATTCCGGCCGGATGTAAATACGGTCAGCAGCTAAGTGTAGCTGGTAAAGGTATGCCTCGTTTGCACACTAAGGCCCGTGGCAACCTTTACGTTCTGGTTCACATTGAGACTTCAACTGGGTTGACTAAAGATCAGTTAAAGACGCTAACCTCCCTTATTGATGAGCGCAAACAAAGTGGCGCTCAAGAAACTCAAGATGAGTCACATACCACTCAATCTGAAGGTAAAGATTCTTCAGATCACAAAAATAAGAACGCCAAAAAGACTTCCAAGAAGACTTCCAAGAAGAGGCGCTAATGGCTCATGGTATTGCGCTCATAAATCTTGGATGTAGGGTAAATCGCGTTGAGCTTGATTTAATGGCGGATTCACTGCTTCGCATGGGATGTCGCATTGTTGAAGAAGATGAAGCTCAGGCAATTGTTATCAACACCTGTGCTGTCACCGCAGAAGCAGAAGCTAAGACGAGAAAAGCTGTGCGTAAAGCAGCGCTTATGCCGGGAGCCCCTCTTGTAGTAGCAACGGGTTGTGTTGCAAGTCTTTTTGCTGATGAACTTGCCTCGCTTGCTCCTAACGTTGTGGTAGAAGCCGAGAAGGACAAAGTTGCAGATAGGGTTCTTGAAGAGCTAGGTTTTGCACCAGAATCCGTAAGCGACGACGGACTTGTCATCTCCAAGCCTACTCCAACAGGTCGTACGCGCCCTGGCATCAAAATTCAAGACGGTTGCGATAATCGTTGCACCTTCTGCATTGTGTGGAAAGCACGTGGCGCAGGTAAGTCTCTTGATCCTCGTGAAGTTGTTTTGCAGGTAAAAGATGCTATGAGCAGAGGAGCTCAAGAGGTTGTTCTTACGGGAATCAACCTTGGCAGCTATAAGGCTCAACTTGAGGATGAAGGTGGAAGAATTCTACGTCTTCCTGACCTTCTCGAGTATGTGCTCGAAAAAACCGAGGTTGGTCGCTTGAGACTATCGTCTCTTGAGCCACCAGATGTAAATGCTCGTTTGGTAGAGGTAATTGCTGCCTCCAACGGAAGAATTGCACCTTTCCTGCATATCTGCCTTCAGTCCGGATGTGACGCTACGCTTGCTCGTATGGGCAGGGTGTATAGGACAGAGCTTTATCGCAACGCTGTTGAGGAAGCTCGCTCGGTACTGCCAACTATTGCGTTAGGAACGGACCTTATTGTTGGTTTCCCTGGAGAAACTGATAAAGAATTTGAAGAGTCGTTTGAGTTTTGTCGTCAGATGGGCTTTTCAAAGATGCACGTATTTAGGTACTCCAAGCGACCTGGAACTCCTGCGGCTACCGCTCCAAATCAGGTAGATCCAAAGGTGATGGCTGAACGCGCCAAGAAAATGCGTGATCTGGGTAATGCCATGCGCTTTGATGCTGCTAAGAAGCTTGTTGGTACCTGCGATAATGTGGTGGTACAGTATCCTGGTAGGGGAATTTCTGGCGGTCTTTTTGATGTTCAGGTTGATCCTACTATTGAGCTTGATGAGCTTATTGCTATGCGCTTTGACGAAGTTTTACCTAATGGAACGCTAAAAGCCACTCGTTTGTAAATTGGGGGAACATGGAGCCAACACAGATTCGCTTAACTATTCCTGATTCAGTAGACCCTTTGTATCTGACGGGTCCAGCTGATAGTTTGCTCAGAGAAATCGAATCGTCATGTGCAGCTCTTATTTCAATCAGAGGTAAAGCAATCTTTTTGTCAGGCACTTCTCAAGAAATTGAGCAGCTAACACTTATTTTTTCTCGCCTGATTCAAATGGTTGAATCAGGATCTAGGCCAACGCTTGAAGATGTAAAGCTTCTACTAGATAGCACAAAAAGAAATGCCAGCTTAGAGCAAACAGGCACACGAACACTGTTTGTAACTCATAAAGGCAAAGCAATTCAGCCTAAAACACAAGGTCAAATTGAGTATACAAAGGCAATAGCAAACAACTCCATTACCTTTGGCATTGGTCCTGCGGGAACTGGTAAAACATATCTAGCGGTGGCTATGGCACTTGCTGCTTTAACATCTCAGCAAATTAGCAGAATTGTGCTGGTAAGACCTGTTGTAGAAGCGGGAGAGTCTCTTGGTTTTCTCCCGGGAACACTTCAAGAAAAGCTTGATCCCTACATCAGGCCGCTCTATGACGCGCTCTTTGATATGACCTCCATGGAGTACGCAAATAACCTTATTGAACAGGGAATTGTTGAGATTGCTCCGCTTGCATTTATGCGTGGTCGTACCATGAACGATGCATTTGTCATTTTGGATGAGGCACAAAATACCACGCCTGAGCAGATGAAAATGTTTCTGACTCGCCTGGGTTTCTCGTCAAAATTTGTTATTACCGGTGATGCAACGCAGCGAGACCTTGTGGGAAGAAGTGGTCTGGACGTTGCTCGACAGGTGTTGGGTAACCTGGAAGACGTTGCTTTTGTTGATTTAGATAGAAATGATATTGTTCGCCACACGTTGGTTGGTAAGATAGTTGATGCATACACTGCGTATGAGAAGAAACAGCTAGGGGAGTAACGTGGATAACGAGTACGACATTGTGATCGAAGAAGGCGTCGAGTGCCCAATTTCTGTAGAAGAGATTGAAGCCGATTGCAACCTCGTACTCTCTGAAGAGGGTGTAGAGCGCCCTTGTGCCGTGTCCATTTCCATTGTCAGCGATGAAGAGATTCAGCAGGTAAATCTTGAGTGGCGAGAAAAAAATGCGCCCACAGACGTTATTTCACTTGAGGTAGAGCGACCTGATGATCCAGATTTGGCTCCTGGTGAGATGTGTGAGCTGGGCGATATTATTCTGGCTCCTAACTTTATTGCACGTCAGGCAAAAGAATATGGCACTACGGAGGCAGATGAGTTTAGGCTCATGCTTGTTCACGCCATGCTTCACCTGCTTGGATATGACCACATTGAAGACGATGAGGCAGAGGTTATGGAGGCTCGTGAAGACGCCCTTGTTGCTCTGCTTTCAACGGATAGGACTATTGAGCCAGTTGTGTTGACTCGCCACCGTGAGGGGATTGACGAGTAATGATTCCGGGATCTAAGGGCAGACATCCAAGCTTTAAGCGCGGTCTTCTTTTTGCGCTACAAGGCGCACGTCAAGCGTTTGCTCAAGAGGCAAACTTGCGCCGTATGTCGGTAGCTGCTGTATTGACCGTAGTTGCGGGATTGTTTGTTGGCTTGGATGCCGTAAGCTGGGCACTTGTCCTTGCGTGTATTGGTGCGGTTTTAACTACAGAGCTCATTAACACTGCAATAGAAACTGTAGTGGACCTGGTTTCTCCTGAGTTTCATCCTATGGCTGGTAAAGCCAAAGATATTGCGGCGGCAGCTTCATGCTGCATTAGCATTACCGCAGCTCTTATAGGACTTTTGATTTTCTCGCGTGCAATTTTTCATTGGTAAGTTGGAGGATACATGACTACCAATTCAGTTTCTGAAAACACTTCATCTGAGACCACTCCCTTTAGGAGCGGCTTTGTTGCCTTAGTTGGTCGTCCTAGTGTTGGTAAGTCCACGCTGTTAAACGCATGTATGGGTCAGAAGGTGGCCATTGCAAGCCCTGTTGCCCAGACAACACGCCGTCGTTTTAGGGCAGTGGTAAACGGTGAGAACTCCCAGCTGGTCATTGTAGATACTCCAGGCCTCCACAAGCCCAAAGACGCTCTTGGAAAAGAGCTCAATAAGGCAGCGCTCGGAGAGCTTAATGACGCTGATGTCATTGCTTTTTTGATTGATACCACCAAGCCTGTTGGTCGTGGAGATGAG
>NZ_CAUSFQ010000032.1:0-13203 GCF_963530955.1 Lancefieldella parvula
CTAAACTCCCCTTCTGAAAAACCGCCAGTACGCTCAGTAAATGCGAGCGTGACCCCGCATGGAACCTCAGGATCCATGAGCAGGGTCACGCCGTGTAAGCACTGTCTATTCAGCGCGCACATGTTTAGATGCGGCTACGCTTAAGGAAGTCTGGAATATCAAACTCTTTCTCATTAGAAGAGTTATTGGTGCGAGCAGGCTGTGGCTGAGCAGCTACAGGACGAGTTGGCTGTGGCTGAGCAGGACGGCTTGGACGGCTGACGCTCTGAGTGTTCAGAGTTGGAAGCTGCTGCTGAACGTTAGAGTCATTGAAGCCAGTTGCGATAACAGTTACGCGAACTTGATCGCCCAGGGACTCATCAACAACAGTACCAAAGATGATGTTAGCGTCAGGGTCAACGTTCTTAGCAACCAGGTCAGCTGCCTCGTTAATCTCCTGAATACCAAGGTCTTTGTTGCCAGCAATAGAGAGAAGAACGCGAGTTGCGCCCTCAATAGAGCTCTCAAGCAGGCGGCTAGAGATTGCCTCAGTTGCAGCATCAGCAGCGCGGTTATCACCAGCAGCAATACCAATGCCCATCATTGCGCTACCTGCGCCCTTCATGATGGTGCAGACGTCTGCAAAGTCGAGGTTGATCAGACCAGGAACAGTGATGAGGTCGGTAATACCCTGGGTGCCCTGGCATAGAACGTCGTCAGCCATGCGGAATGCCTCAAGCATGGTGGTCTTCTTCTCAGAAAGATCAAGCAGACGATCGTTTGGAATAACGATGAGCGTATCAACGTTCTCGGAAAGAGTCTTGATTCCGTCAGCTGCGGAACCATAACGACGACGACCCTCGAAGGAGAATGGCTTGGTAACAACGCCAACGGTCAGTGCGCCAACGTCATTCTTTGCAATATCAGCAACAACTGGAGCAGCGCCGGTACCAGTACCGCCACCCTCGCCAGCAGTGATGAAGACCATATCAGCGCCAGCAAGTGCTGCCTTGATCTCATCGCGGCTATCCTCTGCTGCCTCTTTACCAACCTCAGGGTTAGCGCCAGCGCCAAGGCCCTTGGTGATGTCAGTACCGATGTGAACCTTAATGTCAGCATCGGAGATTGCAAGTGCCTGTGCATCGGTGTTTACAGCAACGAACTCAACGCCACGGATGCCTTCTTCAATCATGCGGTTGACAGCGTTAGTTCCGCCGCCACCAACGCCAACAACCTTGATAACAGCAAGATAGTTGTTAAGGGTATCGGTGTCCTTAATCATGTCTTCCTCCTTGAGGCACGCTTGTGCCCGTTTGTCCCGGAGCGCGACTGCGCTTAGGCTACGTTTATGCGCTCGCAGAACCGCTGTATAAAACCCTAAACCTCAAGTTAAGGCTTACGCTTCATGCAAAGCGGGGTATATTTGCACAACTCACCCTTGCAAGTCAAATAATATGTAGAAATTGTGAAGAAACCTGGTAAACGGTAGGAAAAAATAGCCTAACGGCGCGTGGTAGTACCGCGTTTACCTACGAAACACCAGAGCCAGACTGAACGTTTCCGGTAGAAACACGCCTATAGGTTGGGCTTGCAGGTGTTCTTACGTTCAAGTACGTAAGTTCTCCTGGGAACTGCTTAAGCATTGCCAGAATCACTTTTTCTTTGTCAGCAATCTGTGTTGGAGAGCCCAGGGCAACCTGCACACCATTGGTAAGCGTGACAGAGATTGCATCAACGCTACTAGCCGAGTAACTCACAATCTGTGACGTAAGCTCTGACGAGAATGTAGACTGATACTGCATAACTGCTTGAATTTCTGCATCTGTTGCCGTGGTACCCGCTACAGGAGAAACTGTTGCGGGAACATCAGTAATGAGCAGCTCGCCTTCTGAGGTTGCCTTCTCAAGCGCAACGGTAGCGGTAGTTTTTCCTTCTGGTACGTTGAGCTGATCTGCCTCAAGCCAGACGTTATTCTCGCCCAAATACCATGCAACCGGACCAGAAGAAAGCGCCACAATGGCTGTGACCTTGCGCTCTGTGATGGTAATACGCAGCGTATTGGGGAACTGCCTCTCGTACGTTGCAGAAGCTACCCAAGGGTCCTTCTGAAGTTCTTGGGTAATAAGGGACTCATCCATATTGAGCAGGGTCGTTCCCTCTTCTACTGCAATGAGCTTTTGAATTTGCTCGTTAGAGACGTGCTCTGTTGGCTCTACCTGAATGTTGGTGATAGCAAAGACTGAGGAAGAACGTAGGACGAGAAAAGCAATGCCAGCGAGAAGGGCGAGGCTAAGCAAAACGATAAAGGCTGTGCGTACTGTCTTAAACGATACTTTTCTGCTGTGTTTAATACGCTCAGCACGAGCTTGAGCTGCAGTTTTTGTAGCGTTATTTGGCTTTTTGGCAGAAATCTTTTTAGCAGAAGGCTTGGCATCAGGAGCTGTAGCCTCAACCTTTGGCTTAGGCTTAAAGGCCTTGCTCATAAAAGAAGGCTTAGTAGCGCCTGTCGTCTGAGTAGAACCAGACGATAAAGGCTCCCTTTTTGTGCCCTTACGGCGCGTTGTTTGCTTTGAAGTATCTTCTGCCATATCTTCCCTATGCCCCAAAACCCAGAAGTTTAACCTCTGGCTGAAGATCAATGTCAAACTTTTCTTGGACCGCATCGTGTGCTCTGCGCATAAGTGCAATGACATCTGAGGCGGTGGCGTTACCGGTATTCACAATAAAGTTGGCATGAATATCAGAAATCTGTGCGCCGCCCTCAGTAACTCCCTTAAGACCACACTCTTCAATAAGTGCACCAGCAGACCTGCTGCCTGGGTTCTTAAAAACAGAACCGCAGCAAAGCTGACCAGTTGGCTGAGTATTTCTTCTACGCTGCAAGAGTGTATCCATACCAAGAGCAACTTTAGGACGATTAGATGCTGTCAGCGCAAACGTTGCCTCAAGGATGATCTCATCTGGTGCAAACGTAGTGTAGCGATAACCCCATTCAATCGCGGAGGCATCGTAGCGTACAAGACCCTTGCCAGGCTTTAGCACCACGCAATCACGGACGGCTTTACCAATCCAATCATGCCTGGTACCTGCGTTCATCGAAAGAGCGCCACCAATAGTTCCAGGGATACCAGCGCACATCTCAAGGCCAGAAAGACCTGCTTTCATGGCCTCATTGCAAACGCGTGCTGTAAGCGCACCTGCACCTGCAGTAATGAGGTTATTCTCGCCAACTGAAATGGTAGAAAGCTCATCGTCGAGCACAATAACGCAGCCGTTGTAGCCCTTATCGGAGACAAGGATGTTTGAACCCTTGCCCAAAAGCACCCAATCAACTCGATTAGCTGCAAGCACCTCAAGCACACGCACCAACGCCGCATGGCTGTGAACAGCAGCAAAAAGCGACGCCTTACCACCAATCCTAAAGGAAGTATGGTGGCTCAGCGGCTCATCTTGCTTGATTGTTGCATCAAGGGCCCCAGAAAGGCTTACATAGGCGTTAAACAAGCTCACGGCAGAGGTCCTAGTGGTTCTGAAGACGCTCTTTGAGTGCGCGGATAAACATTGGTCCAATCTGAGTGACGTCACCTGCGCCCTGAGTAATCAGCAGATCTCCTGGTTTAACCGTATCAAGAAGGTCTGCGATAAGATCTCGGCGAGAAGGAATGTAGCGCACGTCAGAAACAGTATTGGCAGCCTCAACTCTTGAAGAAACGGTCTTGCCCGAGACGCCTGGAATAGGCAGCTCACCTGCGGAGAAGACATCCATGACGCGCAAAACGTCAATGCCGTCAAACGCGTGTGCAAACGAATCTGCCAAGTCCTGAGTTCTGCTATAGCGGTGTGGCTGGAAAACAACAACAACGCGCTTGAAGCCAAGAGGAAGAGCTGCAGACATGGTTGCTGCAATCTCGGTTGGATGGTGGCCGTAATCGTCTACGACGGTAATACCGTTGATGTCTCCTACGTGCGTAAAGCGACGGCGTGCGCCTTTGAACTGCGAAAGCGCTGCTGCGGCCTCCTCAAGGTCAAAGCCAAGAGCATCAGCAACGGCAATTGCAGCGGTTGCGTTTGCAACGTTGTGCTTACCAGGATTAGCTGGAAGTACCACAGAAATAGTCTGACCAGAAGGAGTCTTGATGGTAAGAGGATTCTCAATTCCAGCTTTTCTCTCCTCCTGCGTGCAAACAAAATCGCAGCTTGAATCAAAGCCGTAGGTAACTACGTGCCTACCAGTTGACTGAGCAAGCTCAACGTAATGAGGATTATCGCCGTTGATAACAACAGTTTCTTCCTTATCAAGCAAGCTCATAAACTCACAGAAGGTCTTCTCGATATTCTCTAGAGAGCCGTAATGGTCAAGGTGATCTGCCTCAATATTGGTGACAACAACCACGTTAGGGTTAAGGAACATAAACGAACCGTCAGACTCGTCCGCTTCGCAGACAAAGTACTGGCCATTACCGTTTTTACCATTGGTATCGTAGCCCTCAACAACGCCACCAATCAAAAATGATGGATCAGCGCCAAGTTTGTCCAACATGGTAGCAACCATAGAAGATGTGGTGGTCTTGCCGTGAGTACCCGCAACAGCAATGGTCTTGCGGCCGCGTGACAAATACGAGAGCATCTTAGCGCGAGGCCAAATAGGAATGGAAAGCTCACGTGCGCGAATGACCTCTGGGTTTGTCTCTGGGATTGCGGTAGAGGTAACAATGACATCAGGCATCACAGCGTCAATAGTGGCTGCGGTGTGGCCGATGCTTACTTGAATACCTGCATCTTCAAGCTCTCTAACATAATGCGAGCTCTTTAAATCGGAGCCGGTAACGGTGCAGCCGCGCTCGTGCAGAACAAGCGCAATTCCGCTCATACCTGCGCCACCAATTCCAATAAAATGTGCACGCGAGATGGTCTTCTCGCCCATGGAATCTGCCATAAGAGAGCCTTTCCAAGTATTGTTATCGTTTGAGTCTTGGACATACCAAGACATGTTTACTCTAACGCAAAACGAGTTGTTTTATACGCCACAAACGGCACTTTCCACAGCGTCAGCCACAAGAGATGCGGCGCTGCGCTGGTCAAGTGTAGCAGCTGCCTCGGAGAGCTTTTTGCGCTGGTCCGCGTTATCTACCAGCTCAAACAGAGCTGTCGAGAAGGTCGTGGTGCCCACCTGGTTATCTGGCACCAGAATAGCTGCCCCCGCGTCCGACAACAGGTGTGCGTTAGTAGTCTGATGATCTGCTGTTGCCAGAGGGTACGGCACCAAAATGCTGGGGAGCTCAAGCGCTGCAATCTCAGCCACAGAAGATGCTCCGGAGCGAGAAACCACCAGGTCAGCCGCAGCAAGGGTGGCGCCCATGTTGGAGATGTAGGGCTTAACCTCCCAGCGAGCAGCCTCCTCGTCAGAAAGTTTCATGAGCGAGACAACCTCATCGTAGAGCTTCTGGCCTGTTGACTGGATGATGCGCAGGTTAGGACGGGTAAGAAGCTCCTGCTTAAGCGCAGCAAACGTCTCGTTGATACTACGAGCGCCCAAACTACCGCCAAAGATAAGCAGCAATGTCTGATTGTCTGCAATACCCAACTCTTGCCTCGAGGCGGCTCTGTCAGCAGAAAGAACGCTCTTACGCACAGGATTGCCAGTAACCACAATGGTGTTTTGAGCCTTTACGTGGCCCTCAAAAGCCTTGCGAGCCTCTGGGAACGCAATGCACACCTTAGATGCTTTACCAGCAGATACACGGTTAGCAAGACCGGTTACTGAGTTCTGCTCGTGAATCAAATACGGGATATGGAGTTTTGCGCAAAGCTGAAGCAAAGGCAGCTCAACATAGGCGCCAAAACCAATAGCAACATCAGGTGCACCCTGATCTTTGAAGCGCTTGTGCAGCTGCATCTTTGCGCGCTCAAGATTGTATGCCGCGCTCATAAGCGTCCAAGGACGTCTACGATCAAAGCCATTTACATGGATAGCTACCAGCTCAAATCCTGCCTCAGGTACCAGCGTACCTTCAAGCTTGTTGGGCTGACCGTAAAACGTAACCTGGTGGCCGCGCTCACGAAGCTCCTCAGCTAGAGCCAGAGCTGGGTTAATGTGACCAGCGGTTCCACCTGCAGCAATTGCAACAGAGAGTTTCTTCTGTTCTGCCATGCAATCCATCTCCTAGAAATCAGCTATCGACGAGGCCTAGTGTTACTTCCACGAAGCCTGTCCGATGCAGAAGGTCCCAAATCAATTCTGCGCCTTCCGGAGGCATCTGTCGTAATACGGCCTTGAGGGGCGTCGTCATCTCTTGAGCGCAAAACACCTCGTGATGGGCGCGCAGAGCTTTGTGCACTGCTCTTAGGGCGAGGAGAACGTGGGAGTGGCATGCCTACTCCTACCCCACCATCAACCATGGTAAGACCAGCAAAACCTGGAGCATCAAAGGTATCTTGCTCTTCAGCTATGCTCCAAGACGCACGCTGCCTATCGTACTCGGTTTCTGGAAGCCTTGACTGCCTTGAAACAGACATCAAAAGTCCAACCATCAAGATACTAGACATGATGGTTGAACCGCCGTATGAGATAAACGGCAGAGGCTTACCAGAAAGAGGCAAAAGGCCCAAAACACCCCCGATGTTAACAAAGGCCTGGATGATAAACATAGAGGTACAACCTGCAGCAATAAGCCTGCCGGTCAAATCTGGTGCATAGCGAGCAATCTTAAAGCCTGCCCATACCAGGGCGCCAAATACAACCAAAAGACCCAAAACGCCAATAAAGCCCAGCTCTTCTCCAATAACCGCAAAAATAAAGTCATTGTGAGCCATAGGAAGATAGGAATATTTCTGGCGAGAAAAACCAAAGCCAACACCAAAAATACCGCCAGAACCAAAAGCATAAAAGCCCTGTGCAAGCTGATATCCTGCACCGTAATAATCAGCCCAAGGGTTGAACATAGTCACAACGCGAGCACGAGAATAATCATCTTTAAGAGATAAGAAGGCAAAGCCAATAAAGCCAGCAACAGCAATAGTTGCCAGAACTCTTCGGTCAACATCGGCAAGGTAGCCAATGACCAAAAGTGTTCCCACAATAATCAGTGTAGAGCCCTTGTCTGGCTGGGCCAAAATAAGAAGCAGTGGCGCAAGCGCAGCAATAGCAAACTTTTTAAAGAACTCCATCTGATCTATGGTCTGATCAATAAAGTACTGCTGAGCCAAATACGAGACAGAAATTAAGATGGTAATCTTTGCAAACTCAGACGGCTGGAAAGAAAACGGTCCAATTGAAATCCAACGGGTCGCGCCATATGCATCAGCACCAGCAATAGGAGTAAAAATAATTGCCAGCATTCCAATGGTCACAACCCAGATAGGTACCTGGAGATTTCTTACTACTGCGCGATAGTCAATGCGAGAAACAATAAACGCTAACGCAACTCCTGCTGCAGCAAAGCCAAGCTGACGCTGCACGTAGTAGAAGGGGTTATAGCCCATGTCCTCAGAAGTCATTGCAGAAATCGAGGATGCGGAATAAATCATTACCAGGCCAAAGCACACCAGAATAGCCGTTGATACCAGAAGCACCAAACGAGGCTGCATAAAACGCTCTGGAATAGCACCAAAGCGGCCTTTAGCCTGCGAGCCCTCGGAAGATTTCTGGCGAGAAGTACGTGGTTGCTGCGCGCGCTCCCCTGTTCTGTTTCTGCTGGTAGCCATTATCGACCGCTCTCTTTTTGAGCAAGATCTGCCACGAGCTGTTTAAAGACACGACCACGCTGAGCCATGCCTGTGAACTCGTCAAATGAGGAACAAGCTGGTGAGAGAAGCACTACAGAACCTGGACGAGCAAGCTCTACCGCACGGTCAAAAGCTTCATGCATATGAGGCTCTTCTACCACTTCTGCATGGCTGCCAGAAACGCGGCGAAGCGCCTCTGCAAAGCGAGGACCTGCCTCTCCAAAGCAGATTGCGTATGCACAGGTAGCGGATACCTTCTGAGCAAACTCATCAAGCTCTGTGCCCTTATCGTGACCACCAAGTAGCAAAATAACGTCTTTACCTGGGAACGAAGTTAATGACTTTTCAACTGAATCAGTGTTTGTTGCTTTAGAATCGTTGACGTACAAAACACCATTAACCGTATCAACTGGCTCAATTCTGTGCTCAAGCGGCATAAAGTCCAACAGGGCATGCCTAATAGAAACAATATCAAGTCCCAGGAATAAGCCACATGCAGCTGCAGCAAGAGCGTTGAGTGCATTGTGCGCTCCCCTAATGTGGAGTGCATCAGCTGCTACAAGCTCCATCTCTCTACCAGATAGCCTGACTACCAGCGCTCCATTGCGTACAAAGGCGGCGTTTTGCGTACCGGGATCTGTCTGAGCAAGATGGCATACGGCAATGCCGCGAGCCTCAAGGCGAGAAGACACGTCCTGACAAAACTCATCCAAGTCAGAAACAATTGCCAGGTCATTTGCATCAAGGTTGGCAAAAATCTTCTCTTTAGCTGCTGCATACGCCTCGAGTGAACCATGCCACTCAAGGTGATCCGGCGTAATGTTTAAAAGCATCGCAACGTGAGGATGCAATTTTTGAGTAGTAGCAAGCTGGAAGCTTGAAAGCTCTGCTACAAACCAGCTCCTAGGCTTTCTCTCTGCAAGTTGGTCCGTAATAGTTAGGCCAATATTGCCAACAGCGCTTGCATCAAGACCCGCATACTGCAGGATTGACGTGGTCAAACTTGTGGTAGTAGTTTTACCGTTTGTGCCGGTAATACCAATCCACTGTGAAGGACTCTCTTGATAGGCAAACTCTGGCTCGCCCATAATCTGCTGAGAAGCTTCCTTTGCACTTAAGAACAGCTCAGAGGTGTCTGGAATACCAGGAGATGCAATAGTCAGGTCAAAGGTACCCTTAACCTGATTGGAGCCGCATTGTACCTGTACGCCTGAGTCTGCAAGCTCTTGGATCTTCTCGCCAACAGTAGCATCTGCGCCGCCCACAAGAGTTACGGAAGACACACGACCCTCTGGCTGCTGCAGCAAATACGTGCAGACAGAGACGCCGGTCTTACCAAAACCAAGAACACAAACATTTCCAAGTGTTTCTAGAAGCGACACGCAATCGATCCTTTCTCAGAGCAATATCTTTAGTGAAGCTGGAAGTACAGAGCAAAGCCCAGAGCGGCAAATGCTCCGGAAATGATCCAGAATCTAAAGACTACTTTTGTCTCGTTCCAGCCAAGTTTCTCAAAGTGATGATGCAGTGGAGCCATCAAGAATACGCGCTTTTTAGTTGCCTTGTAGCTGACAACCTGAATGATAACGGACAGTGCCTCGATGATAAAAAGACCGCCCATGACCAGGGAAATTACCTCTGTCTTGGTAAGAACAGCCAGGGCCGCAAAGGCAGCGCCCCAGGCAAGAGAGCCGGTGTCTCCCATAAAAATGCTTGCAGGATAGCTGTTAAACCACAAAAAACCAATACAAGCGCCTGCGATAGATGCGGCAAAAACAGCAAGGCTACTCTCGCCATAACGGAAAGCTACCGCAGCCATAAAAATCATGACAACCATAACGCAGCCACCAGCCAGGCCATCAAGGCCGTCGGTCAGGTTAACAGCGTTGGAGAGGCCTGCCATAAGCAAAAAGACAAAGAAGAGATACAGCCAAGGGATAGAAATGACGTTTCCGCCTAAATTGACGGTAGTGGTGAGGATGCCCAGGTTGATATCAAGACCACCAGGGAACGCAATAATGGGCGTAATGCCCCAAATGTTAACTGCTGCCAGACAAAATGCAACAGAAATGGTAATAAGTCCAGCCATCTTCTGAGATGCGGTAAGGCCAAGGCTTCTACCATGAGCAACAGACTCGATATCGTCCAGAAGACCAAGCGAGCCTGTGAGCAGCATAGCTGCCATAGCAAGAATGAGGTCGGTGTTCCACTGAGCAAGTGCAATACAGGTCAGCACAATGCTTACCAGCATAACGACGCCGCCCATAGTAGGAGTACCCTGCTTGACCAGGTGCTGCTGAGGGCCGTCAGCACGAACCTGCTGGCCCACTCCCTCTTTCTTCATCAACTTGATAAAGAGTGGCATTAAGATCAACGTGATGATGCAGGAGACACCAAGTGCTACAAACACCTGGTATGTTGGGTAAATAGTCTGGTAAAACATTACTCAGTAACTCCTTTTACAAAAATATCAAGCTGGGCAGACCTCGATGCCTTGGCGAGAAGAACGTCTCCTTGCGCAAGTACTGGTCCGAGCACGGTAAGTGCTTCGTTAACATCACTGAACTGTTCAATTTTATCTTCCGAGAATCCCATAACGCGCGCAGCTTCAACCATTTCACGCGCGGCTCCCGTGCCTACAAAGGCAACAAGGTCAGGGTTTTTAGCAGCAATATAGGCGCCCACATAACCGTGGAGGCGCTTCTCCTCTGGTCCAAGCTCACCGATCTCTCCGATAAGGGCAATGCGGCGGCCTTCCGCTGGCATCTGCATCAACACGTCAAGCGCTGCAGCTGTGGAGTTTGGACTTGCGTTGTAAGAATCGTCAATAATCTTGGCACCACAGGTTGCGTCAAGTACCGAAAGACGCATACGAGTGGCAGGCATCTGCTCAATAGCCTCTGCAGCTGCGTCAAGGTCAAGACCAAGCGTTTCTATAGCCTCAAGTGCCAAAAGAAGGTCGTCTACCACAACACGCCCCGGTACCTCAAGGGTTACCGTGCGTGACCAGCCGGATGCAGCAACAATAGTGGCAGTTGGAAGGCCCTCCTCGTCAAGAGTGACCTGCTGCGCGCTCATGAGGTCAGCTTCTGTGGCGCCCACTGTCTTGCAAACAACGCGAGCAGGGCGAGCAAACTCATCTGCAATGAACTTGGTGTAGTCCCCCGCCGAAGCCTGAATAAGCGTAGGTTCAATTGAGTCAAATGCACGCATGCCCGAGACAATCTCTGCCTTGGCGCGCGCAATGTTTTCTCTGCTGCCGAGAAGACCAATGTGGCTGGTGCCAACGTTGGTAATAACCGCTACTGTTGGACGAGCAACCGAGGTGAGCCTGGTAATCTCGCCAGCATGATTCATGCCTAGCTCAAGCACAAGCACCTCGGTATCCTCTGGAGTAGAAAGTACCGTAAGTGGTAGGCCAATAAGGTTGTTGTGATTGCCAGCGGTTGCATACACACGACGAGTGGCGCCAATGCCGCGACGAAGCATTTCTTTGGTGGTAGTTTTACCAACCGATCCAGTTACGCCCACAACCAGCCAGTTTTGATGGGCTTCTCGCCAAGCAGCGGCAAGAGCTAGCAGAAACGCCTCACAGTCATCGTCAGCGGCTTCAAGAACGCTGACTCCTGTGGCGGCCAGGTTGTCGAGCAGATTGTCTGCTACAGGCTCAGATGCCACAACAACAGCAGCGCCCGCCTGGGCAGCAGATAAGAGATAGGAGTTTCCATTGACCTTCTCGCCAGCGAAGGCCACGAAGAGCGAGCCTTCCTGAACCTCGCGAGAGTCAATGACGGCCGCGCCCGCAACCTCGCGGGTTCCGCGGTGGAGCAGTCGTGCATTTGTAGCTGCGACTATCTGTTCAACCGAAAGCTTAACCATGAGCTCTCCTAGTTATTGATTGGTTGAATATTAAGGCGTGTGGCTGCGTCTTTTGCAAATTGCGAGAAGACCACAGCGGCAGATTGCGATGCAAGTTGGTGAGTATCGTTAAGTCCAACGTAAACCATCAGATCAGATTCTGAAGGATTTACAATACCGCAGAAAGAGGCAACAAAACCGGAATTCTCGCCGTACGAGCCGGTTTCTTCCACAACCTGCTGGCCGGTACCTGTTTTACCAGCAACAGTGTAGCCATAGATACCTGCGCGAACACCGGTGCCTTCTTTGACAACAGTAGTCATCATGTCAAGCTCGGCTGAAGCTGTGGAAGCAGAAATAACGTCTTTAGTAGGCCAGGTAACCTCTTGGCCGCCCTTTGAAACCATAAAGTGCGGAGTCACCATAGTTCCCTTATTGGCAACAGCGGTGTACGCTCGAATAACCTGGATAAATGGAATTGCAAGGCCCTGACCAAACGCCATGTTTCCGCCAGTTGGACCCTCGTATTCGTCCAGAGAGCGGACAATTCCTGTAGCCTCACCTGGGAAGTCAATGCCTGTGGCGTGTCCAATGCCGAACTTGTCAATTCCTGCCGCAAAGCGTTCATCACCTATGAGCTGCGTCTCGAGGAAGGCCATACCAACGTTAGAGGAACGCCTGAGCATCTCTCTTACGCTCATGTCCATGGCGCTGGTACGCCAGTCATCGTCGGTAACCTTGTTATCGCCAACTTTGAGCTCGGTTGGGATATTGAAGGTTGAATTTGGACCAAAGAGGTTGTCATCTATACCAATTGATGTAGTAATTACCTTAAATACGGAGCCTGGCTCATAGATACTTGAGACAAGCTTGAGGTTGAGAGATTCGTAGTCAACGCCGTTATCGCTCTTAAAATCTGGCAGAGGGTATGAAGCTGCGGCATAAATCTCTCCGGTACGAGGATTCATAGCCATGATTGAGCCACCCTGCTGGGCTTCAATGTCTTTGACTGCGGCAGTAAGCTGCTCTTCTGCCTTCTTCTGCAGCTCAATATCAATGGAAAGAACAATGTCCTGTCCATTTTGTGCCTCAGTGATGTTTGAGGTACCGCCAGCAATTGGCGTACCACCAGCGCCGGTCTCAACAATCATGTGGCCATTAGTACCTGCAAGGATATCGTTGTAGTAATACTCAAGGCCAGAAGCGCCCTCGTTGTCTGCGTTTACAAAGCCCAGAATCTGAACGCCGACGTTGCCATAGGGATAGACACGCTTGGTGTTGTTAACAAAATAGACGCCCTTGAGGTTTTTCTCGTCAAGTGCTGTTTAAATCTTAGAAGCGGTATCAGTGTCAACACGACGACGCACGTAGACAAAGGTGGTGTCTTGCTGCAGGTCTCCAAGGTAGTCTGAAGGGCTTCCGCCTAAGAACGAGGCAAAAACCTGAGCTACGGAGCTTGCGTCTTTAATCTCCGAAGGATTGGCATAGATGTCTTTGCAGTCAACGCTCATGGCTAAGACATTGCCGTTGCGGTCGTAAATGGTGCCGCGACGAGCGTGCAAGACAATATCGTTGGTGCGGTTATTCTCGGCACCCTTTGCAAGATCTGCTGCCGTAAAGATTTGCAGCCAAGCAAGCCTA
>NZ_CAUSFQ010000033.1:0-12978 GCF_963530955.1 Lancefieldella parvula
CGCTTCTGTCAGTCTTTCTAATGGCGGAAACGTTGACTATACCATTGAACTTGTTCGTGATGGTATTGGCTGGAAGGTTGCAAGCGTAACCACTTCATATGTAAGCCAGAATAATCAGAACTCCGGTACAACTTCTGGTACTAACAGTTCTAATTCAGGAACTACTTCTGGAACTAATGGATCTAACTCTTCAAATTCCTCTAATAGTTCCTCCAGCTCTTCAAAGTCTGGTAACTAGTACTAAACTGTTTTAACCGTTCTTTCTGCAGGATAATTACGCACACGCGTAGCACGTTTGATTGGATATCATGTCTATCTTCGATTCGCTCTTCGGAGAATATGGCGGAGACCTAGCCATCGATCTGGGAACTGCAAACACCCTTGTTGCAGTTCGTGGTCAGGGTATTGTCATCAATGAGCCATCGGTTGTTGCAATCGATAAAAGCGAGAGCCGCGTTCTGGCCGTTGGCGCTGATGCAAAGCGCATGATTGGCCGTACCCCTGGCTCCATCATTGCTGAGCGCCCTCTTAAAGACGGCGTCATTGCAGACTTTGACGTTACTGAGGTTATGCTTCGTTACTTCATCGAGAAGGCCCGTGAGCGCAAATATCCTTGGTCACCACGTCCACGCGTAGTTGTTTGCGTTCCTTCTGGCGTTACATCTGTCGAGAAACGCGCTGTTTTTGAAGCAACTATTCAGGCAGGCGCTCGCCAGGCATTCTTGATTGAAGAGCCTATGGCTGCAGCTATTGGCGCAGACCTTCCAATTGAGGATCCAACCGGTTCTATGGTTGTAGACATTGGTGGCGGTACTACCGAGGTTGCTGTTATCTCCATGGGCGGTATTGTTGTCTCGCAGTCCATCAGAACTGCAGGTGACGAGTTTGATCAAACTATCCTTGAGCATGTTCGTGATGCTTACAACCTCTCTATTGGTGAGCGTACCGCAGAAGATATCAAGATTAAGGTTGGCTCAGCAGCTCCTCTTGCAGAAGAGCTTGACGTTGAGGTAAACGGTCGTGACGTCATGAGTGGTCTTCCAAAGACTGTTCGTATTGAGTCAGAAGAGATTCGTCGTGCCCTTGATCGTCCTCTTGACGAGGTCACCAAGGCTGTCAAAGATGCGCTTGATGTGACTCCACCAGATCTTGCCTCTGATCTTATGTACTACGGTATTTTGCTTACCGGTGGCGGCGGAATGCTTCGCGGTCTTGATCAAAGACTTCGTGAAGAGACTGGCGTTCCCGTTAACGTAAGCCCAACCGCGTTAGAAAATGTTGTTACCGGTTGTGCAAAGGTTCTTGAGGCTAACGCATTGTCCGGTGGATTTGTTCAGAGTGCAGGCCAATAAATATGCCATTGTCTCATCAGATCCAGGGTGCTTCAACAGGCCTTGGATCTAACAATAATAAGCATACGGGTGGCCGTAGTTTTATTATTCTTTCGCTGCTTTCAATTGTGTTATTGACGGTCAGCGCTCGTATGGGTACAGAAGGACCGCTCGAGATGGTTCGAGGTGGGTTCTCTACTATTACCATGCCTTTTAGAATGGCGGGTTCTGCTATTGCCATGCCTTTCCAGGGCATTGGTAACATTTTTAGTAACTTAACAGCAGACCAGCAAACGCTTTCTGACCTCAAGGCAGAAAATGAGCAGTTGCGTTCAAGAAATGCAGAGCTAGAAGAGACAAATCAGTCCACGCAGCGTCTACAGGGTCTTCTCGACCTCAAAAATACCTATAACCTGCAGTCCACGGGCGCCCGTGTTATCTCTGGTTCTACTGACTCGTTCAATAACACCATCGTGATTGACAAGGGAACTTCGTCCGGGCTGGCGGTTGGCATGCCTGTTGTTGATAGCGGTGGCGTTATCGGCCAGATTATTGAGTGTGGTCCTACAACCTCTACCGTTCGTCTTATCACTGACGAGAAGAGCGGTGTGGCTGCTATGGTTCAAAGCAGTCGAGCTCAAGGCATGCTTATGGGTTCTGCGTCAAGACAGATTACTCTTAACCTAATCAACACCAACCAGAAGGTTGCCGTAGGCGATACAGTTGTTACCAGTGGTCTTGGTGGCGTATTCCCTAAGGGCCTTCCTTTGGGTAAGGTTACCAGTGTTGAAGCAGCTCCAGGATCGCTCTATTACACCATTGTTATTGAGCCTTTTGGAAATGTCAGTACCAATGAGGAAGTAATGGTTATCACGTCTCTTTCTGAGGAGCAAAAAGCTACCGCAGATGATATTGCAGAGGCAGATAAGCAAAACACTCCAACAGCAACTAATTCTGACAGTAAGGATAAAGACTCCAAAGACGGATCTTCGGGTTCGTCATCAAGTAACTCTTCTGGCAGCGGCTCTACCAATAACACAACAAATTCCCAACAGAATGCAACGGTTGCTGCTCCAACGGGTAACACACAACATAACAGCGGAAGA
Organism: Lancefieldella parvula; assembly: GCF_963530955.1. Classification (GTDB taxonomy): domain Bacteria; phylum Actinomycetota; class Coriobacteriia; order Coriobacteriales; family Atopobiaceae; genus Lancefieldella; species Lancefieldella parvula_A. The sequence continues at coordinate 2,438 of NZ_CAUSFQ010000033.1, forward strand.
ACAGATTAAGGGGGATGTATGCAGGTTTCTGATAGAAATAAAAATACACGCAGCATCGCCGTTCTTGCTGTTGTTTGCTTCATTTTGCAGATTATGCTTACACCACAGGTTTCTTATGGTGGGGGAGTCATCAATTTTGCACTGATTTTCTCGGCAGCTATTGCCCTAAGGTATGGTGGCAAAACTGGCGTAGTAAGCGGCTTTATTGCAGGTCTAATCTATGATCTGACTTCTGCCAATCCCATTGGCCTCATGGCACTCTTACTTGTGGTGAGCTCTTATTTCATGGGCCAAGAGGTTAGAGACAGAATTTCAGGCAATTTTGGTACCTCTATGGGTTTTGTGGCGCTTCAGACCTTTGGCGTTACCTTTATGTATCAGCTTATTAACTCTTTGATTGGCTCTGGTGGCAACTTCTTTGAGGGGCTGCTGTTTAAGTCTTTCCCTACCATGTTGTTCACTATTTTGGCTGCTCTGCCTGTTTTCTATGTGCTTTCGCATTCCCAAAGATCTCACTCTTCTTTGGGTGGAACAACGCTCTATCGCGGATCTCACCGAGCTCCACAGCGCCTTAAATAAGGGGATAGTATGAATTTCACCCTTGTTATCCTTGCTTGTTGCGCTGTCGCAGCAATTGGTTTGATCATCGTATACCTAACCTTTGGTAGAAAAGACTCGCCATTTACCTTTGATATTGGTGGTGGCGCGCCTAAGGCTTCTGGCGGTTCTGATGGCTCTGCCGAGAAGACCCTCTCGTCCAGACTTATCGGATTTGCAATTGCTGTTGGCGGCATGTTTGCCGTGCTTATTGGCAGGCTTTGGACCATGCAGCTCTTATCGTCAGCTGACTACACCGAGCAAGCAGAGAGAAACCGTACGCGCACCGTTACTACCGCAGCTCCTCGCGGTCGTATTTTGGACAGAAATGGCGTGGAGATTGTTACCAACAGGCCAAGTCCAACGGTAGTAGCTCGAGCAGACGTTGCAGAAGACTACATTAAGCTGCAGATTCTTGCTAACCTCTTGGGTATGCCTATGTTGGCGGTGCGCAGAAAAATCATGGATACTTCTGATGGTGCCCAAGCGCTTCGCACGGTTTCTGTAGACGTTTCTAGGCGCGTAGTTGCCTACATTTACGCTCATGGCGCTTTGCTTGATGGCGTTTCAATTGAGGAGCGTACCCAGCGCGCCTATCCAAACGGTTCTCTTGCAGCTCATGTTGTTGGCTACACCGGAACCGTTACACAAGAGCAGCTTGAAAGCAGTAAAACTGCGGATGGCGGCTTTGTGTATGCCCACGGCGATATCGTGGGACAAACGGGTGTTGAGTATCAGTACGAGTCCGCTCTTCAGGGTGTTCGTGGTGAACAAACGGTATATGTTGACGCTGCTGGTAATGTTTTATCTCACTCAACGTCTATTGCTCCTCAGAGCGGCTCAGATGTTGTTTTGACCATTGATGCAAACATCCAAAAAGCAGCAGAAGCATCCCTTGTCAGTGTTATCAATACAGTTAGGTCACAAGACTTCCAAGGTCGCAGTGCAAGTGTGGTGGCGCTTGATTGCACCAACGGTGAAGTTATTGCTATGGCAAGCTATCCAACGTATTCACCTTCAATGTTTGTTGGAGGCATTTCCAGTTCTGACTGGGATACGCTTTCTTCTGAAGAGGCAAACTATCCGCTGATGAATCGTGCAATTGCTGGACAGTATCCATCTGGATCTACCATCAAAGCACTTACTACCTTTGCTGGACTCAAATACGGCATTTGTGACGGAAATTCCAGCTGGTATTGCACGGGTTTCTGGACTGGTTTTGGCGAGCAGTACGGCATGCACTGCTGGCTTCTTTCTGGTCACGGCACCGTTAATCTGATTACCGGTATTACCAACTCTTGCGATATTGTTTTTTATGAGATTGGTAAGGGCTTCTTCTATAACAACGATCATCCAGAGGGCATGCAAGAGACATTCCGTGCCTTTGGACTTGGTGCGCTTTCTGGTATTGACCTTCCAGAAGAGGCATCTGGCCGCGTTCCTGATGCAGAGTGGAAGTGGAATTACTTTACTAGCTCACCTGATGATGCTCGTAAGTGGCAGGGTGGCGACAACTGTAACCTTGCAATTGGACAGGGCGATCTTTTGGTAACCTGCCTTCAGATGGCAAATGCGTATTGTGGCATTGCAAATCGAGGTCCAATTTATAAACCACATGTTTTGAAGAGTATTAACGCCAGAAATGGCAATGGCTCTGTTATTGAGTATAAAAACGAGGTCATTCTGACGCCAGAAGAAAAAGACGAGCACCGAGACATTGTTGCTCGCGGCCTGTATGGCGTTGTCTACGAGGAGTCAGCTACTCAGACTATCCACTGGACTAATCTGGATGTTACTGTTTGTGGTAAGACGGGTACTGCTGAGCAGCAGTCTATTGGCGAGCCCGTTGGTTGGTTTGTTGGCTATGCACCTGCAGATAAGCCTCAGTATGTTATTGCTGCAAACCTTGATTGTGCACCTGCTGGTGCTAGCTCTGGTATGTATATTGTTCGAGACGTCTTTGGCGCAATTTATAATCAGCCAGACAATGTTGGTAGGTAAGGAGGCGAGAAACCCATGGCACTTGATTCATCTGCAGTTACAAAACAGAGAATGAACTCACCTTTTAGGAGACGTGGAGGTATTCCTTCAGGCGGTCTTGCCAAGAAAGAGAAGCTTACTGGTAAGAATATCTTGAGTAATCTCTATCTAGCACAGCTTGTTCCCGCGGCACTTCTCGTCCTCATCGGTATTGTGGTTATCTGGACCGCATCGATGAACATTACCGAAGCTAGTTTTCCTAGGCACCTTCTGGGTATTGGTTTGGGCCTTGTTTTTGCCACACTTATGTGGCGCTATGACTACAGAGCACTTTCAAATATGACAAATGTACTGCTTGTCGGCGTAGTTGTGTTGATGATTTTGCCTAAGATTCCAGGCTTTGGCGTTTCGGTTAAGGGTATGACTGGTTGGGTTAATATCCCATTTGTTGGCTTTAGATTTCAGCCGTCTGAGCTGGGAAAGATTGTCACAATCTTCCTTATGGCTTCAGTGTGCGCTCAGTATAACGGCAAGGTAGAAACACTTAGGGACTATGTAAAGCTTTGTGGAACGCTGATGGTTCCCTTTGGCTCCATTATGCTTTTGCCTGACCTGGGAACTGGTCTGATTATTTTGGTTATCGGAGCTACTATCATCATTTGCTCTGGCGCAAAACGTTCTTGGATTCTTGTAACCGTTCTGCTGCTTGTTGCCGTTGTAGCTCTTGTTGTTGTGACCTCTATGATTCCTGGTATTCCTCACATCCTTAAGGAGTACCAGATGAAGCGTCTTACCGTCTTTTTGGATCCATCCGTTGATCCGTCAGGAGATGGCTATAACCTGCAGCAGGCAAAGATTGCCGTAGGCTCAGGCGGATTTATTGGAAAAGGACCAGGTAACGCTACGCAGGCAAGTGGTCGATTCTTGCCTGAGGCACACACAGACTTTGTTTTTGCGCTTTTCTCGGAAGAGTTTGGCTTCCTTGGTGCATTCATTATGCTTTCGCTCTTTGCGTGGATGATTTTTGCAACCATTCTGTTTGCTATGAAGACCGAGAATACCTTCTCTAAACTGGTGCTTGTTGGTTGTGCGGCTATGTGGTCGTTCCAGGTTTTGCAAAATGTTGGCATGTGTATTGGCATTATGCCTATTACCGGTATTCCTCTGCCTTTTATTAGCTTTGGATCTACATCGATGATTGCCCAGCTTGTTTCTGTAGGAATTGTTCAGTCAGTTTACAGACATAGAACTAAGGCGGCATAAGCTATGGCAAAAAGAAACAGCTTAGGCAAGCTTGCAACTTCTGTACTGCAGGAATTCCGCGGCTCACTCTCATCTCTTGAGCCAACCTACACACATATCTATGTTGATTCCCTTGCCTCTGAAGAGGCAATTCTTGCTGTTCATACGTATTTTATGCCAGAGAGAACAGATGCTACAGTATGCGTTTCTAAACTTGCCGATGGCGTCTCGTTTACTTCTGGAGGCACTGGTCGTGCGGGAAAGAACGCCGCTATTCCTGATATTGCGGTGATTATTCCTACACCAACATCACAGTATGAGGACGCCCTTACCATGTTGGTAAGCCATTCAATTCCATGTGCTGTGGTTGTTGAATCTGCAGTTGAAGCTCCAAAAATTGCCGACACGCTCTACAACACAGGACTGATTAGCATCATTGCAGGTACTACTGAAGAAGTGCTCTTTGATCGACTCTCTTCATGGATTGCCACGACAACAGAAAAATCAGTCTCTTTTGCGGCAGCATATCCTCTTTGCAGAACTCAGGTAGTCAAGCAGATAACTGCTGCTTGCGCTAAAGAAAATGCAGCTATTGGTGCTGTAGCCTTTGTTCCTGGCTCTGATATGCCGTTGATGACAGCGCGCCAGATTAGGCTGGCACTTGATATTACCGCCGCCTATAACATCAATATGAGTGTTGAAACCATCGCCGAACTTCTCGGCGTTGTGGGCGCGGGCTTTGGATACCGTACGGTTGCACGCACGGTCGCAGGCACAGTTCCAGGGTTTGGCTGGGCGCTTAAGGCTGGCATGGGATACGCAGGAACCCATACGACCGCTCGCGTCATTCACTCCTATGCTCGCAAAATTGCCGAGAAACGCGACGGGGTAGCGGCTGACTCTTCTACCAAGACCAGCACTTCGAGTGCTTCTACAGACGCAGCTGCAACAGTAGATACAAATTCACAATCAAATACCGTAGAGATACCAACCACACAGTCCCTCGCTAAAAGATAGAAAGTAGACTATCGTGCGTGTTAAACGAGAAAATCTCTTCCATCTCATTGAGCCCATGCTTCCGCATGTCGAGAAACCCTCAAGATATTTGAATCACGAGTGGGGAGCGGTAGAGGCGCAAGAAGGCCCTTTTCACGTTTGTATGGTTTACGCCGACGTGTACGAGGTAGGTCAGCCTAATCTTGGTATTGCCATTTTGTATAACGCCTTGAATAAGGCACCTTATATTTCTTGTGAGCGCGCCTATCTGCCTTGGACTGATATGGCAACTCTCATGCGTAAACGCAATGTTCCTTTGCTTTCTTTGGAGGGTGCCGCGCCTTTAGCATCTTTTGATGTGGTGGGCTTCACCCTTGCGCATGAAATGATTGCTACCAATATTATAGAAACGCTTGACCTAGCAGGCATTCCGTTGCTCGCTGAAGAACGTGATGAAGAGGACCCACTTATTTTTGGTGGCGGCCCTTCTGTTTGGAACTCAGAGCCAGTGGCCCCGCTCTTTGATGCAATTCTTTTAGGTGATGGCGAAGAAGCTCTGGTAGAGATGTGCGAGTGCGTGAGAACTTCCAAGCTTGAAGGAGTTTCTCGCCAAGAGATTTTGCAGAGGTTGTCTGAGATTCAAGGTGTCTACGTGCCGTCGCTTTATCAGATTGTGCACGACAATACCTCAACACGCTGGGGCTATGCGGTTCCTAAAGAGGGAAGCGGCGCGCCAAGCGTGGTGTATAAGCGCTGTCTGCCAGATCTTTCGGTGACTGATCCTGTTGCGCAGCGCATTGTTCCGTATACCGAGATTGTTCAAGACAGGCTGGCTCTAGAGATTCAACGAGGCTGTGCTCGCGGTTGTAGGTTCTGTCAGGCCGGAATGACGTATCGTCCTGTTCGCGAGCGTCCAGCTCAGCAGATTGTGAAAGCAGGCGAGGAAGGCCTTTTGAAGAGCGGCTACGATGAGGTTTCGCTCACGTCGCTCTCTACAACGGATCACTCTCAGTGCGGCTATATTCTGCGCCGTATGAACTCGGACCTGCGTAAACGCGGCGTGCGAATCTCCATTCCTTCCCAGCGTATGGACGCGTTTGGCGCGGAGATGGCAGACGCTGTTTCTACTTCAAGGCGCGGCGGACTGACGTTTGCACCAGAAGCAGGTTCTCAGCGCATGCGTGACGTCATCAACAAGAACGTTACCGAGGATGATCTTGAGTCCGCAGCAAGAAACGCGTTTGAAAATGGTTGGCGGCGCATGAAGCTCTACTTTATGATGGGCCTTCCAACAGAAACCGATGAAGACATTCAAGCCATTCCCGCAGTTGCAAAGCGTATTTTGGAAATCGGTCGAGAAATTGGTGGCAAGGGCGTTACGGTTTCTGCTTCTGTTGCCGTGTTTGTGCCCAAGTCTTACACGCCATTCCAGTGGGTTGGTCAAATTTCTCGCGAGGAATCCCAACGTAGGCAGCAGTTATTGTTGTCCTCAAACCACGATAGGGGACTCAAGATTGCCTATCATGACTCCGGCACTTCGCTGGTAGAAGGCGCGCTTTCAAAGATGGGCCGCGACGGTTTTGACCTGATTTACCAGGCGTGGAAAAATGGTTGCAAATTTGATGCGTGGACCAGCGAGTTTAACCTTGATGCTTGGAATGCAGCTGCAGAAAGTCTGGGTTTCTCGCTGTCTGATATTGCAACAGAAACCTTTGATATCCAGGCAAAACTTCCTTGGGACCACACGTCTCCTGGTGTTTCCAAGGGCTACTTACAGCGAGAATATCGTCGAGCAATGGACGAGGTCACCACACCAGACTGTACGTTCACCTCTTGTACGGGATGTGCGGTATGCCAGACCTTGAAGGTCGACAACGTTTTGATGGGGGTGCGCTCATGACGGATGTGCAGGAAGAGAGCGTAGCTCCTGAGGTGGCTGAGCCCATGAAGAAGGACTGGCGTGCCGGTAGGCCACAGATTCAGCCAGAGATTATGACGGAACGTGGAGCAGAGATTTTTAGGCTCCGCGTGGCTTACAAAAAAGACGATCGCCTTGCGTTTTTAGGACACCTTGAGCTTATTGGCACTATTGAGCGCTGTGTTCGCCGAGCTCAGCTGCCGTTTAGAGTGGGAAACGGCTTTGCAAAGCGCATGGGTGTACAGTTCTCTCAGGCGCTTCCTGTTGGTGCTTCGTCTGAGGCGGAGTACTTTGACTTGAAGCTCACCGAATATGTGGACCCGGATGAGGCGTTAGAGAGGCTGTTGTCGGCAACGCCTCCCGCGCTTGCTCCGTTTGCTGCCAGCTACGTTGATCGGTCGCTGCCAGCGCTTGAAGCATGGTTGAATGCTGCTCACTGGAGATGCGACATTTTGGGAGAGAGCCTTAAGTCCGAGGCGTTGCGTTGGGGGTTTGAGGATCTTCTCGCCAAAAAAGAGCTGACGTACATGCGCGGTGACAAGCAAAAAGTGGTCAACTTAGAGACAACGTTTGCTGGTTACAGCATCTCTGAGAGCTCATCTAATACGTGCATTTCATTTGAGCTTGATACGTTGCAAGATCCACAGGCAGCGCTTAGACCTGCGGTTTTGATCTACGAGGCGCAAAGAATTGCAGCTCAAGCAGGAGTGGATGGCCTGCAAAGTATTGACTCGTTGAAGGTATGTCGCACCTCACAGACACACGTTTCAGAAAATGGACTCCTTGTGAAGCCTCTATAACATGTAGTTTTGTCTTGGAATTTTCTGAAATATGCAGTAGACTATTTCGAGTTGTGTTTCTCGCCGAGGGACATGGGACACCGACAGTTTCCCGCGGATGCCACAGGTCACGGCGGCGAAGATCTTTGCTCGGATCTTCAGAAATGCAAAGATAGTATTAATCGTTGCAAGAATCAGCAATGAAGGGTTACACACATGTACGCAATCGTAGCAACTGGTGGCAAGCAGTATAAGGTTGCCAAGGGCGACGTAATCAGCGTCGAGAAGCTTGATGCGCAGCCTGGCGATAAGGTAAAGCTTGATGTTCTTATGCTTAACGACGGCAAGAAGGTTGTTGCTGACGCTGCCACTCTTTCCTCTAAGAAGGTTACCTGTGAGGTTCTTGAGCAGTACAAGGACAAGAAGGTCCTCGTCTTCAAGTTCCATAAGCGTAAGCGCTATCACCGCGCCAATGGTCACCGTCAGAACCTTACTAAGCTGAAGGTTACCGCGCTCCCTACCGCTCGTAAGGCTGCTGCTAAGGCATCCGACGAGTCTGCAGAGTAATTGGTCACTTCTGATATTGAGATAGGCAGGTAGCATTTATGGCACACAAGAAAGGTCTCGGCTCTTCCCGCAACGGTCGTGACTCACAAGCACAGCGCCTTGGCGTTAAGATTTACGGTGGTCAGGCAATCAAGGCTGGCCAGATTATCATCCGTCAGCGTGGTACTCACATCACTCCTGGCGTAAACGTTGGTCGCGGCAAGGATGACACTCTCTTTGCACTTTGCGATGGCGTTGTTGAGTTCAAGAAGGGTGCTAAGCACGTCGTTAACGTCGTTGCTGCTGAGGCATAAGTTTTCTTGAACATTCGCAGTTCATTCAAGGGGTCCTTCGGGGCCCCTTTTTGTTTCTCGCGGTATTTTGCCCTTGGCGTTACCGTTTACAGTTTCTAAATTGTTTCTTAATGTATTTCTTGACACAATCAGGCTAAGTAATGGTATTCTTCTTACATTGCAATTTACGCTTTTGGGAGGAGGACATATCATGCGCGCTACATGCACTCAGCAGTGGTGGTGGAACAACTTGTCTTTCTCCGGTCAGCGATGAGTTGCTTCTGCATACGCATTTAGAGGCTCTCGGGTGACCGAGAGCTTTTTTTGTGCGTACGTTTCTTGCTAAATCCGGATGGCGAGAAACCCGTGTTGTTAAAAGTTTTGTTTGTACGTTTTTAGTTTTGCGTTAAAGGAGTTTGTATGTCTACAGAAAATCTCAATGAGGTTAACGCCGCAGGCGCAGAGTCAGCATCTGCTGAGCAGGCACCACGTGTTGTTGCAGTTTCAAAGTCAGCAGGAGTATTGGACGTTACTTCTCTAGTCCTTGTTGCCGTCCTTATTGCTGCTGGTTTTATTCTTAACCTGACCGTTGGTAAGGCAATTAGTGCTATTGGAATTGGTCCAGAGTTCATTATTGCATCGTTCTGCCTGGCCATTCTTCTGCTGAAGCCAACTGCTGTTCAGAGTCTGGTTATTGGTCTTATCGCAGCTACCGTTATTCAGCTGACCACCTCTGTTCCTGGCGCTGATTTTGTTGCAGAAGGTGTTGCTTCACTTGTTATGTTTGCCTTCACAAAGTCTGCTCTTGCAGATAAGCCAGTAATGCCTGCGATTGGCTCTTTTGTAACCACACTTATTTCTGGCCTCATCTTTGCTGCCATTGCTATTCCAGCCAAAGGTGCAACTATTGAGCTTTTCTACGTAATGCTTCCTGTCATCGTGGGAACTGCATTCTTTAATGCTATTGTTGTTCAGGTTCTTGCGGCTCCTCTTAAGAAGGTTTTGGGCCGATAAGTTCTTAGATACGCACATATTTCCTGGAGAACACTGTGTCAATTATTGAAGTTCAATCTGTGTCATACAGCTATCCTGATAGCTCAGCACGCGCTCTTAATGAGCTGTCGCTGAGCGTTCAGGAGGGTGACTTTGTAGGTATTGTTGGCCCTTCTGGTGCAGGTAAGTCTACGCTTGCTCTTGCGCTCTCTGGTGCCATTCCTCACCACTTTAGAGGTAATTTCTTTGGCAAGATTCTTGTTGATGGAATGGATACCTGCACGGTTACCTTAACTGATATCTCTAAGATTGTGGGATCCATTACCCAAGATATCAATGCGCAGATGGTTGCTTCAATTGTTGAGGATGAGCTTCTCTTTGGCCTTGAGAACTTTGCAGTTCCTCATGCAGAGATTCCAGAGCGCATTACCTATGCTCTAGAGACAGTTGGTATTGCCAACCTCCGCTTTAGAGAGATTGCTTCTCTTTCTGGTGGACAGAAGCAAAAGGTTGCTATAGCAGCACTTTTGGCGCTTCAGCCACAAGTTATGGTACTTGATGAGCCAACAGCAGCCTTAGATCCAACGTCGTCCGAGTTAATCTTCCAGACCCTTTCAGAGCTCAACAAAACCAAAGGCATTATGGTTGTGGTGATTGAGCAAAAAGTGGGTCTTCTCGCTAAGTATTGCTCAAAGATTGCCGTTATGGACAAGGGTTCCATTTGTGCATATGGTAGCGGTGAGGAAGTGTTCTCTCAGGTAGATTTGCTGCAAGAGGTTGGCGTTGATGTTCCTCGTTGCGTGCGCGTGTCAAAGGGCGTCCATGAGCTCTCTCATCAGTCTGAGTATGCTCACTTGTTATCTGAGGCGGACAGAGCTGTCTGCGATGAAACTGCGCTATCAGTCCAGTCAGCCGCTAAGCAGCTTGCGTGCTGTGTAGGCGCTCTCCAGCATCGCAGCATTTCTCTTACAGAGGACTTTGAACCATTAGCTACTAATGACGTTGAGTTAGCAGGGGAGACATATCTTCCAAAAATAGATGGCCCTGTGGTTGCTGAATCGAGCGGCCCATTTGACAGGATTGGTATTCTTCAAGACACAGAGCAGCCAAGCACTCAGTCTGTTCTTGACGTTATCGACGCCACCTTTAAATATCAGGATAGTACTGATGGCGTTGAGCGTGTCTCTCTCAGCTTGC
>NZ_CAUSFQ010000034.1:0-12879 GCF_963530955.1 Lancefieldella parvula
CGTCAAGATTGGCCCAAGTCCCGAGTGGCTTGCTCGTCGCGTTACAGCTTGTGGTGGTCGCTCTATTAATAATGTAGTTGATGTTACCAACTACGTGATGTATCTGACCGGCCAGCCTCTGCATGCTTTTGACCTCGGAAAACTTACCAAGGAAGATGGCAAGTACCACATTGTGGTTCGTGCTGCAGAAGACGGTGAGCACATTGTGACGCTTGACGGAGAAGACCGCGAGCTCACGTCCGATATGACGGTCATCACAGATAACGGTAAGACTCCTATTGCACTTGCTGGTGTTATGGGTGGCCTTGACTCTGAAATTACCGAGAATACCGTTGATGTCCTTTTGGAATCCGCTGTCTTTGATAATGGCCACATTAGCCGTACCAGCAGAAACCTTGATTTGATGAGCGAGGCTTCTATTCGTTACGAGCGTCTTGTGGATCCAAACGGTTGCGCATCTGTTGCAGATATTGCAGCAGCACTCTTTGAGGAGTGCTGTGGTGCTGAGGTTTGCCCTGGTATCGTTGATGTATATCCAAAGGTAAAAGAGGCAGTAACTATTACGCTTCGTCCAGAGCGCGTCTGCGCACTTGCAGGTGCTCAAATTCCAGAAGAGTTTATGGTTTCTCGCCTTACGCGTCTTGGTTGCAAGGTTACTCCTGCAGACAACGGTGAGTTGAGCGTTATTGCTCCTACAAACCGCCCAGATCTTACGCGTGAGGTTGACCTTATTGAGGAAATTGTTCGCTTGTGGGGTGAAGGCGATATTGAGGCAACACTTCCTGCTGCTAGAAACCATGCAGGCGGTTTGACTTCAGATCAGCGTCAGATCAGAAAGATTGGCCGTACGCTACGCTCTCTTGGCCTCAACGAGACAAAGTCATATTTGTTCGCAAGTCCAGATGACCTCTCTAAGCTTGGTATGAGCGAAGAGGGAAGAGGCGTCCCTGTAAAGGTTATGAGCCCACTTGTTGCTGACCAGTCTGAGATGCGTCGCTCCATTGTTCCAGGTCTCCTGCGCTCTATTGCATACAACCTTGCTCATGGTGTCTCTAATATTGCCATGTATGAGCTGGGCCGTGTGCTCTTTGGACATAAGGATAAGAGTCAGCCAGATGAGCCAAGCTATGTCTGTGGCGTATTGGTTGGTCGTCCAGCAGATGATGCTTGGAATGCTAAGTATCCAGCCTACGATTTCTTTGATGCCAAGGGTATTGTTGAGGGCCTGCTTGAGGCACTTCGCATCCCTAAGGTTCGTTTCCGTGTAGCTGAGCCAGAGCAATACGGTTGGCTGCAGCCTGGTCGCGCTGCTGAGATTCTTGCAGGTAGCGAGACAATCGGTTGGGTTGGAAACATTCATCCTTTGTCGCTCCAGAACTTTGACATTGAGGTTCCAGTTATTGCCTTTGAGATTTCTGTTGCTTCACTTTTGCGTCTTTCTCAGAAAGACCTTCCTATTGTGGAGCCACCAACCTACCCAGGCATCTCAATTGACCTGGCAATTGTTGTTGATGAGAGCGTCACTGCAGAGCAGCTAGTTCAGCGTTTGAAGTCTGCTGGTGGCAAGCTCCTCTGCGACATCAGACTCTTTGACGTGTATCGCGATCCGCTGCGTGTTGGTGAGGGCAAGAAGTCCATGGCCTTCTCGCTCACGTATCGTGCAGACGACAGAACGCTTACTTCAGAAGAGGTTGAGAAGACCCACACAAAGCTTGTGGAGAAAGTTCTTCGTTCTACCGGCGGAGAAATTCGCGGATAAGCAGGTAATTGTAGTGCCAAGTTGGAACGTACATATTGCTCATGCTGACCGGCTCCTTGAGAAAGGAGCCGGTTGCTTGGACGTAGATATTCACTACCCTGATGCATTTCTGCTTGGAAACGTTGCTCCTGATGTGCACATTGGCTTTATGGTTCCAGACTATTCTCACAAGGTGAGGTACGGTCGAAGCCATCAGTCATACCCAGGAACGTTGCCTATTCCAAGTTACAGGCGCTATCAGCGTAATTTTATGGGTGGTCTTAATCCAGCCGAATATCTGTTACAGACTGACTTCATTCAGCCAAATGTATCGTATTGTTCACCTGAGCAGCGCAGCTTAGTAGATCAGCGCCAGCTCAGAGAGCTTATCGTGGGCATTTGGTGCCACCTTGTTTGCGACCACGTGTATAACACTCATACACGGGCATTTTTGCGTGCTCATAATATTCCGACAGGAGAAGATGCACGTATTCGTAAGCAAGCAGATTTTGATGTTTACGGGCGCTCGCTTGATATGAATCGTCTGCCAGAAGCATCTGATGAGCTCTTTGCAGTTGCCGCGGCTCATCCACAGTATGGGTTTACGCATTCAGATGTTGAGCAAACACTTCAGGTTATACAGCGCATTGCAGAGGGGAATCGCCAGAATAGTGTGAGCTCCCCGCAGTATCAAATGCTTGATACAGAGTTTTTCTCGTCAGCCTATAAAGAGGCAGAGGAAACGCTCGTTCAAGGATTTATGCTGCAAAAACATAACTAGTTCAGTTAAAGTTATATTCTTGCTTTTTTAAGATAGGTTTTGGAGGACGCTATGGAAAAGATGGAATCTCGCGGAACATTTACGGAGTATCTGCCTTCATACACCATTGGTGTTGATGCTTATAAGTCGGTACTGCACATTGTTAAGCGCTTTGGTAAAAATGCTGTAGTCATTGGTGGACCAACAGCAATGGAGAAGGCACGTCCAAAGCTTGAGGCTGCACTTGCGGGTTCTGAGGTTTCTATTTCTTCTTGGATTTCTTACGGCACTAACTCTACGCACGCAAATGCCAAGAGAATTGCAGCAATGCCTGAGGTTATTGCTGCTGATATGCTCTTCCTTGTTGGTGGTGGTCGTGCAATTGATGAGGGTAAAGAGATTGCAACTATTCTGGACAAACCATACTTTACCTTCCCAACACTTGCTTCTAACTGCGCTCCTGTAACAAGAATTGCTGTTTTCTATAAAGAAGACGGTTCAGCAGATACGTACTTTATTCCTGCTGAGCTTCCTGTTCACACTTTTATTGATACGCAGATTATTGCAGAGAGCCCTGATGAGTACTTCTGGGCAGGAATTGGCGACGCCTTCTCTAAGGGTCCTGAGGTTGAACTTTCTTCCAGAGAAGTTGAGCTGCTCCACAGCCCTCTTATGGGACGAGCTCTTGCCGCAGGTGCCTGCATTGAACCTCTGTTTGATAATGCAGAGCAGGCACTGGCAGATAAGCGCGCTGGTATTGTTTCTGAAGCATTTGAAAACGTTGTTCTTAACATCATCATTACCGCTGGTGTTGTGTCTAACATGACCACCAACATTGGTGCAGAGCGCGGTGCGTATTACTTCAATTCCTCAACCGCTCATGCCTTCTACAATGCCTTTACTGCTCTGGGCGAGCGTGGCGAGAAACACCTTCATGGTGAGGTCGTTTCCTTTGGTACCTGCGTTCTTTATGCCTTTGACGGCAACCTTAAGGCACTTGAGGAGCAGGTGGCGCTTAATAGAAAGCTTGGTCTCCCAACCACCTTGGCCAATCTGGACATTACTTCAGAATCTGTTGACGCTGACCTGGACATCATTGTTGAGCGAGCTCAGAAGACCAACGAGTGGGGTCGTGCTCCTTATGGATTTACAACTGATCGCTTCCGCCAGGCAATTCTTGATACCGATGCATATGGTAGGGCAGTTGCTTCTGGCGAGAAGGACCAAGAGACAGCAGCTCTTGATGTAATCGCTGCACATGCTCCTTCAGCTGAGACGGCTGTACCACGTAAGATGTAGTTGCAAGAAGCTTAGTAAGGTTGCTTTAGAGCGATTGTTTTCGAGAGGTATCTTTTCAAAAGATATTTCACGGTTATATAAAAAGTTTATGTATCAAATGGCAGTTTATTTGGATAAGCTGCCATTTCTTTTAGTTGCAATTTTTATTCACTATAATTAACAAAATTTAGCACAAACAAAAAATAACGTGTACGGTCGTTTTTTATCGGTGAAAGACATATTGAGTGTTTGTTACCGTGTTTTACCTTGTAATGGTTTATCTTAGTAACTATCAACTACGAGTATTGATGGATAACAAATCTATAAAATGCGTAGATTTCATAGATTAGCGCGGGGGTGAGCATGGCAGAGTTAAATGCATCGTTAGCAGTGAGTGACCAGGATGCATACTTGTTTGCGCAAGGAAAATGGTTCCAGAGCCACAAGAAATTAGGTGCACACCCTGCGGTTCAAGAAGATGGAGTTGAAGGTTATCATTTTGCGGTTTGGGCCCCCAATGCAGCCTCTGTCTCTGTTGTTGGAGACTTTAATAATTGGGATGATACTGTCAACGTTCTTTCTCGCTCAAAACATGGCGGAATCTGGGAAGGTTTTATTCCAGGAATCACCTCGGAAGTATTGTATAAATTCCTGATTGTATCCGCTTCTGGACAGAAGATTTTTAAGGCTGACCCTTATGGTACCTATGCGGAGGTCAGACCACATACGGCATCTATTACGTTTGACCCAGACGTGTACGTTTGGGAAGACGAAGCATGGATGAAGAGACGTGCATCGCTTAAGTTCCTGCATAGTCCTCTTAACATCTTTGAAGTTCATCTTGGGAGTTGGAAGCAGCATACTGACCTGACTGCCCAAGAGGAAGATTCTGCTGGTGCAGAAGCTGCAGAGCAGGCTGAAGAACCTAAAGACTACTTTGATACCAACGTAGATTCCTTCTACACCTATGATGATCTCTCAGAAGAGCTGGTAGCCTATGTTAAAGATATGGGCTACACCCACATTGAGCTTCTTCCTGTTATGGAGCATCCTTTTGATGGATCTTGGGGTTATCAGGTAACGGGTTATTTTGCTCCCACCTCAAGGTATGGCAATCCTGCCCAGTTCAAACACTTTATTGACTGCTGCCACCAGGCTGGTATTGGTGTTATTTTGGACTGGGTCCCAGGAGGCTTCTGTAAAGATGCTCATGGTCTAGCGGAGTTTGATGGTACCAAGCTCTTTGAAGAAAAAGAGCATCCTAACTGGGGAACTCTTAAGTTTGATCTTACTCGTGGTGAGGTTAGAAGCTTCCTTGTTTCTAACCTGCTCATGTGGCTGAAAGACTATCACGCTGATGGCATTCGTGTTGACGGTGTCAGTAGCATGCTGTATTTGAATTTTGGTATCGACGATCCTTCTCAGAAGCGCTTTAACCATAAGGGCACAGAGGAAGATTTGGATGCAAGCGCTTTCTTGCGTCTCTGCAACGAGACAGCTCAAAAAGAACATCCTGATATTTTGATGATTGCAGAAGAGTCCACGGCATGGCCGCTGGTTACCTATCCTCCCGAGGTTGGGGGACTTGGCTTTAACCTTAAGTGGGACATGGGTTGGATGAATGATACGCTGCACTATTGTCAGACTGATTTCCCTTATAGACCAGGTAACCACCGTCTTCTGACCTTCTCCAGCATGTATCAGTTCAATGAGAATTTTGTGCTGCCACTCAGCCATGACGAGGTTGTGCATGGTAAGTGCAGCCTTATTCAGCGCATGCCTGGAGATTGGTGGAGACAGTTTGCTGGCATGAGGGCTTTGGCGCTTCATCAGATGACTCATCCGGGCGCTAAGCTCAACTTTATGGGCAACGAGATTGCGCAGTTTATTGAGTGGCGCTACTACGAGGGCATTGAGTATTACCTGACTGAGGAGTATCCAACTCACGCTCACCAGCAGGCATTTATTAAGGCTCTTAATCATTTTTATAAGAACCATCCAGGACTTTGGCAGTATGCCTACGACAACCGTGGATTTGATTGGATTGACGCAGACAATAATGAGCAATCAATCATCTCTTTTGTTCGTCACGGAAGAAAACCTTCCGAGGACCTGGTTATTCTCATCAATTTTGACGTTGCAACCCATCAGAACTTCCGTTTAGGCATGCCTTCTGCAGGCGTGTGGAAAGAAGTATTCAATTCCGACGCAAAAGAGTTTGGCGGTTCGGGTATTGTGAATACTAAGAAACTTTCCACCAAGCCAGTGGCATGGAATGGAAGAGATTATTCGGTAGAGCTGTCTGTTCCTCCGCTTGGTGGCATTGTTTTAGCGTTTGAGAAAGAACTTCCAAAGAGGGGGAAGCATGGCCGTAAATAACGGACAAAACATTTTTACCGATAAACAAGATTTTGAAGAGCAGTATCGCGATAAGTTTATCAAGATTCTTGGCAAATACTATGGAGAGTGCACTGATCAGGAGCGCTATAACGTTCTTGCTCACCTCATTGCAGAAAAGGCGCGAGAAATTCAGTCAACCTCCTATATTCATGCTGACAAGCAGGTCTATTACTTTTCCCTTGAGTTCCTTCTAGGACCACTACTTGAGAATTACCTACTCAATCTTGGTATCACCGATGTTGTTGCAGAGGGCCTTAAAGAGATGGGCACCTCTCTTCAGGAGCTTGCTGCTCAGGAGGTAGACCCTGGCCTTGGCAATGGTGGTCTGGGTAGGCTTGCCGCGTGCTTCCTGGACTCCATGGCACACGAGGGAATGGCTGGCTTTGGTAATGGTATGAGATACCGCTACGGCCTTTTCCGCCAGGAGATTAAGGATGGACGCCAGGTAGAGCGTACCGATAACTGGTTAGCAAATGGATATCCTTGGGAAGTCAGAAAAGACGATTCCAGCGTACTGGTGCGCTTTGGTGGCACAGTTGTAAGGCATGAGGACGAGAACGGAAATTTCTGGTTCTCGGAAGAAGGCGGACAACTTGTTAAGGCTGTCCCCTATGATGTTCCAATTGTTGGTTATGGCGCAAAGACCGTAAATAAGCTGCGCCTTTGGTCAGCAGAGCCAGCTGAGGAAGACTTTGATCTTGATGCTTTTAACGCGGGTGATTACGCACGTGCTAATAAATTCCGTTCTGATGTTGAGGCAATTTCAACCATTCTGTATCCAAATGACTCTGGTGAGCACGGACGCATTCTTCGCTTGAAGCAGGAGTACCTGTTTGTTTCCGCTGGTCTTCAAACTATTCTTCGCGCTTATAAGAATAAGTACGGTGAGGATTGGGATCACTTTGCAGATCACGTCTGCATCCACACTAACGATACGCATCCAGCAATGTGCGGACCAGAGCTTATGCGTCTGCTTGTCGATGACCATGGCGTTGACTTTAACGAGGCATTTGATATCGCGAGAAACGCAATCTCTTATACCAACCACACCGTTATGCCTGAGGCTCTTGAGAAGTGGCCTATTAACACCTTCCGTGAGCTGCTTCCTCGCTTGTATATGTTTATCGACGAGGTTGATCGTTGCTATAAGGAGCAGCTGCTTGTTGACTCTAACGGCAACACCGAACTTCTCGCCTCAACAGCTGTGTTGTGGGATAACACCGTTCGTATGGCTAACCTCTCTATTTTGTTTAGCCACTCGGTTAACGGTGTATCTGATCTGCACACTAACATTTTGAAGCAGAGTGTTTTGAAGGATTTCTACAAGCTTCGTCCAGAAATCTTTAATAACAAGACTAACGGCATCTGCCACCGTCGCTTCTTGGCACAGGCTAATACCGCTTACGCAAAGCTTATTACTGAGGCTATCGGTACCGGCTGGCTTGATGATGCCAATGAACTTCAGAAGCTTTCTGCTTTTGAGAATAATGCTGAGTTCTTGGACAAGATGGACGCTGCAAAGAAAGAAGAAAAAGAGCGTCTTGCTGCATACGTCAAGAAGACAACCGGTGTTGAGATGGATACCAATACCATCTTTGATACGCAGGTAAAACGCTTCCATGCATATAAGCGTCAGCTGCTTAATGTCTTTAAGATTTTGTATCTCTACAACCGCATGCTTGATGACCCAAGCTATAAGCCAGCTCCAACAACCTTTATTTTCTCGGGCAAGGCTGCTCAGAGCTATACCTTTGCAAAGGAAGTCATTCGACTTATTCACTCCGTTGCAGACGTGGTTAACAACGACGAGCGCATTGAGGGTCGTCTGAAGGTTGTCTTTATTCCAAACTTTGCCGTTTCAAATGCACAGCTTATCTATGCAGCATCTGATATTTCTGAGCAGATTTCCGTTGCTGGTGCAGAGGCTTCTGGTACCTCAAACATGAAGCTTATGATGAATGCGGCTCTGACCCTTGGAACATATGACGGTTCAAATATTGAGATCTCTGAGCTTGCAGGACCAGAGAACATCAAGATTTTTGGTCTCCGTGCAGACGAGGTCCAACAGGTATATGCTTCCGGCACCTACTTTGCACAAAACCTACTTAACCAGAACCCAACGCTGGCTCGCATTGTAAATATGCTGACCGATGGTTCGTTGAGCCGACTCTCTGGCAACTTTGAGTCAATTCGCGACTATCTGTTGATTAACAATGATCCTGACCTGGTGCTTATTGACTTTGACGCATACGTGAAGGCATGGGAAGAGCTTACTCAGTCTTATGCTGATCGTCGTAGCTGGAATGCTCGCGCACTTCACAATACTGCAAACTCTGGTTTCTTCTCGGCTGATAGAACTATCAGGGAGTACATGGAAGATATTTGGCACGTGTAAGGATCTGCGTTTAGGTTCAATCGTCGTAAGACGTTGAGAATAAAGACCTCTGTTGGGGAGAGAGGAGATTTGGATATGAGCAAAAGGGAATGTCTTGCAATGCTACTTGCAGGAGGACAGGGAAGCCGCTTAGGTGCTCTGACCTCAAAAGTAGCTAAACCTGCTGTCTCGTTTGGTGGCAAGTTCCGCATTATTGACTTTGCATTATCCAACTGCGCAAATTCAGGAATTTCTACGGTAGGTGTTTTGACACAGTATCGTCCTTATTTGCTGCACTCTTACGTGGGATCAGGTAGTGCTTGGGACCTTGATGAGCGCGGTGGTGGAATTTCTATTCTTCCTCCCTTCGCAACACAGTCTGGTGGTGCGTGGTATGCGGGAACCGCAGATGCCGTCACCCAGAATATTGGTTACATTGAGCAGAATAACCCTGATTACGTACTAATTCTCTCTGGCGATCAGCTTTACCGTATGGACTACGGCGAGATGCTCGCCTGCCATAAGAAGAACAACGCAGACCTTACGATTGCCGTCATGCCTGTTCCTTGGGAAGAGACCTCTCGCTTCGGCATCATGTCCATTGATGATGAGGATAGGATCACCAAGTTTTCCGAGAAACCCAAAGAGCCAGAGTCCAACCTGGCGTCCATGGGAATCTATATCTTTAGCACAGACCTGCTTCTTGAGACTTTGCGTGAGGACGCAAAGAACCCTGAATCTTCTCATGACTTTGGCGGCGATATTATTCCGACGTTGCTTGATGATGGTAAACGTCTTTTTGCTTATCGCTTTGAGGGCTTCTGGCGTGATGTAGGTACTATTGCAAGCTATCATGAGACCAGCATGGATCTGCTTGGCTCTGAGCCTAAGTTTGACATCTTCTCGGACAAGTTCCCTATCTTGTCTAATGCTTCCACCCGTCCACCAGCGTACATTGGCGCTTTTGGAGAGGTAGACGACTGTCTGGTAAGCAACGGATGCCAGATCTTTGGTTATTCTCGCCATTCAATTTTGTCTACCGATGCCGTTATTGGTGAGGGAGCGCGCGTTATTGACTCCGTACTTCTTCCTGGCGCAGAAGTTAAACCTGGTGCGGTGGTTATTCGTGCAATTCTTGGCGAGAACGCTGTGGTCGAGAAGAACGTCCATATTGGCAGCTCTGATTTGAACAAGGAGATTGCTGTTGTTGGAAATGATGTAGTAGTCGAAAGAGGTGAGCAATAATGAATAGAGTAATTGGTCTTATTACCTGCAATTATGCGTCTACTAACATGGAAATCGCCAATGATGTACGCCCAATTGCATCCATGCCTTTCTTGGGAAGATATCGCCTGGTGGATTTTCCTCTTTCAAATATGGTTAATTCGGACATTAGTACCGTTGGTGTCATCATGCCATTTAACTATCGCTCACTCATTGATCACCTTGGCTCTGGTAAAGACTGGAACTTGGACCGCAAGAGCGGTGGCATGTTTATCTTGCCAGGATCCGCTTTTGGTACCTCTCACACAGGCGCTCGTTTCCTGCTCAGAGATCTGATTTCCAACAGACCTTATCTTGAGAGAACTGACGCAGAGTATGTTCTGTTGTCCACTTCAAACTTTGTTTACAACGCTGATCTTACCGAGCTGCTTGATCAGCATCTAGAGTCTGACGCGGACATTACCATGATGACCTACACCACTCGTTATAACGATAGAGATGTTGTTGGTGTTGAGCTTGAAGGTGACCGCGTAGTCAAGACACATAATGGTGTCCAGCGCGGAGATGAAGCTTCCCTTGACTGCTTTATTATCAAGCGTGACCTGCTTATTGATATGCTTGATTGGTATAGAGCTACTGATTATCTTGACCTCTTTGAGGCGCTTCATGCTGACTACAACCGTGTTAAGGTCCGTACCTTCCACTTTGAGGGCCATGTAGCATCTATCTTCTCAAAGAACTCTTATTATCAGGCTAACATGGAGCTTTTGAACCCCATGCCAGCAAATGAGCTCTTTACCCCAGAGCGTTCCATTAAGACAAAGGCTCACGATACCGCTCCTGCAAAATTTGAGATTGGCTCAAAGGTAAGTAACTCTACTATTTCTGCAGGCTGCCGTATCCGTGGATCTGTTACCGGTTCCATCCTTGGTCGTAACGTCATCATTGAGCGTGGCGCAGTAGTACGCGATTCTATTGTGATGGAAGGTTGCATTGTTAAGGAAGGTTCTGTAGTCGAGCACGCTATTGTAGACCGTTCTAATATTATTCCTGCAGGTACTGAGCTTCGTGGTACCAGCGAAGAAATTCTTCTTCAGCGTAAAAACAATAAGAGGGTGGCGTAATAATGTCCCAAGTCTCCAAGCGTCGCAAACTTCGCGTTGTCTATGCAAGTTCAGAGGTGGCGCCTTTTTCCAAGTCGGGCGGCCTTGGAGATGTCTCGGGTTCATTGCCACAAGCACTTAAAAAAGTAGGAGCAAGAGTGGCGGTTATCTCGCCACTCTACAGCTCCATTAAGCCCGAGTGGAAACAAAAGATGAAGAAGGTCTACGAGCTTCAGGTGCCTCTTTCGTGGCGCTTTGAGTATTGTGGGCTGTGGCATCTAGTTCATGAAGGCGTTGATTTTTACTTTGTAGATAACGAGTCTTACTTTGCTCGTGATGGCCTTTATGGCTACTTTGATGACGGAGAGCGCTATGCGTTCTTCTCCAAGGCTCTGTGTGAGCTGATTGCACACGTCCCAGAGCTCTCCTGCGACGTTCTGCACTGCAATGACTGGCAAACGGCACTGGCACCCGTATTTCTGCGTGAGCAGTATCAGGGCGTCCCTGAGGTCCACAACGTTAAGACGGTCTTCTCCATTCATAACGTCAAGTTCCAAGGCCAGTTTACTGACAAGATGCTCAGCGACGTACTTGGTCTTGCTGATATTCCTGCTGCAGTTGATCAACTGAGGTGTGACGCAAGCTCTATCAACTTTATGAAGGGCGCACTTTGCTACTCCGATTATCTGCTCACTGTTAGCCAAACGTATGCCCGTGAGCTGCAGACAGAGCACTTCGGAGAGGGAATGGATGATATCTTCCGTCGCCGTCAAAGTGTACTGCGCGGCATCCTGAATGGTATTGATATTGGTGCGTGGTCACCTGCAAGTGATCCTTATATTCCACAGAACTTCTCGGCACGTCATATGGAAGGTAAGGCTGAGTGTAAGCGTCAGCTGCAAGAGGAGCTGGGTCTTGAGGTAAATCCAGATGTACCTCTTGCGGTAATGGTTACGCGCTTGACCAACCAGAAGGGTTTGGGCCTGATTCGCTATGCGATGGACCGTCTCATTTGTGCAGGTATTGAGGTTGCTGTTCTAGGAACTGGCGACGCTGAACAAGAAGATGCTATGCGCTTCTTTGATGAGCATTACGGCAACCGTATGGCAGCACGTATTGAGTTTGATATTGCGCTTTCTCACCGTATGTATGCAGGTGCGGATATGTTCTTGATGCCATCAGAGTTTGAGCCTTGCGGCCTTTCTCAGATGATTTCTATGCGTTATGGCACGCTTCCTGTTGTTCGCGAGACGGGCGGTCTGGCAGATTCTGTAAAACCGTACAACCAGTTTACGGGAGAAGGAACCGGCTTTAGTTTTGCCAATCAAAACGCAGATGAAATGGCAGATATTATTCTGTACGCCGCCGATGTTTATAGAAACGATAAACAAGCGTGGGCAAATCTTGTAAAACAGGCGATGGCAGAGGACTTTAGTTGGCATAATGCTGCAAATGAATATCTTGACGTGTATCATTTACTACACCCTGAGATTATTAGGTATGTACGTCGTCGAGATTGGTAAGAATGCAGGCTTTTCACAACACCTCAAACATTGTTTGTAGAGATCCAAAAGGCGCGGTAGAACTAGGTACTTCAGCAACAATCAGAATATTTGCTTGGGACGATGATGTTCAATCAGTAACGCTTCGTCTCTGGCAAGAGTATGGCCCTGAATCGTCTTCAGAGGCCCAAGTTCTGTCTGGCGAGAAACGCGTGGTGATGCAAAAGAGTGATTTTGCTGGCGCGCTTCCGACTGGTGTACCTGCCTATGCGCAGTGCTTTGAGGCGATTGTTAAACCAGCTGCTACGGGCCTTATTTGGTATCGTTTTGAGCTTCAGGCTTCTGACGGAGCAGTTTGGTCATATGGCGCTCAAGAAAATAGATGCACCGGTGTTGGTAGCTTTGCCTATGGCGAGCCACCATCATTTCAGATTACTTGCTATAAGTCTCGTGGCAGCTTTGCAGGTGTAGAAGACCCTAGCTGGTACAAGGGTGGAGTT
>NZ_CAUSFQ010000035.1:0-12097 GCF_963530955.1 Lancefieldella parvula
TGTACGCTGGGCTAAAAGCCAACGTTAACGCGCTGCAGAATCATAATCACCCGCACAATGGACTGCCTCCCATTTCTTGGACATAAGAAATAGGAGGCAGTTCAAAACGACGTTGGGGCCAAAAGAAATGCGATGCTTACGCGGCGTTCGCACGTGTACTTACGTAGTGCTTACGCAGCGCGTACGCGTACTTACTTGCGGTTGCAGACCTCAGCAGCAACCTTTGCGCCAAGAGCAACGTTGTTGAAGACCAGCTGGATGTTGGACTCAAGGGAGTTGTTGCCGGTAATCTCAGCAACCTTTGCCAGTAAGAATGGTGTGGACTCCTTGCCGTGGATACCGTTTGCCTCTGCCTCTGCAAGGGCCTTCTCGATAGCTGCGTCGATGGTGTCCTTATCCATTGCATACTGCTCAGGAATTGGGTTGGTGACCAGAAGGCCGCTGTTCATGCCAATCTGCTGCTGGGTAGTGAAGATCTCTGCCAGCTCAGCAGGGGAGTCAACGCGATAGTCAACGCTAAAGCCGCTCTTGCGAGTGTAGAACGCAGGAAGCTCCTCGGTCTGGTAACCAAGTACAGGAACACCCTTGGTCTCCAGGTACTCAAGGGTAAGGCCAAGGTCAAGAATGGACTTTGCACCAGCGCAAATGACCATAACAGGAGTCTGTGCAAGCTCCTCGAGGTCAGCAGAGATGTCCATGGTGGTCTCAGCGCCACGGTGAACGCCACCAATACCGCCGGTTGCAAAGACGTCGATGCCTGCCATGTGAGCAATCATCATGGTAGTAGTGACGGTAGTTGCGCCGTCCTTCTTCTCAGCGATGATAACAGGAAGGTCGCGGCGGCTTACCTTAGCAACCTCGCGGCCCTTCTTGCCCAGGTAGTCAATCTCGTCAGCGGAAAGACCGGCACGCATCTGGCCGTTAATAATTGCGATAGTTGCAGGAATTGCACCGTTGTCGCGGATAATCTGCTCAACCTTCAGAGCGGTCTCGACGTTCTGTGGGTAAGGCATACCGTGAGAAATGATGGTGGACTCCAGAGCTACAACAGGTTTGTTCTGCTCAAGTGCCTCTTTGACCTCGTCAGATACAACGAGAAAATCCTTCAGGTTTGACATATATACTCCAATCGTAAACGACTAATGGAACCGAAAGTAGTGCCGTGCAGACACGCTGTGCCGTGCAGACGCGCTGTGTAAACGCGCTGTGCCGCGCAGACGCGCTAAATACCTGCGCGCTTGATAACCTCTTCAACGTTGAGCTCACCGTTGATGGTGTTTTCACCCTCAACGGCCATGCTGGAAGCAGCCATGCCTACCAGACCAGTCTGCTCAAGCGTCATACCCTGAGTGTACGCCCAGGTAATACCCGCCATCATGGCATCTCCTGCGCCTGTCATGTTGACGAGCTTTGCAGGAAGCAGTGGCAAATGGACGGTCTTCTCGTGATCAGCGCAAAGAAGGCCTTTCTCGCCAAGGGAGATAAACACGCGCTTGAGGCCTGTTGCAAGCAGCTCGTGAGCTGCGGCTTCAAGGGAGGTATCGTCGGTGATCTTGATGCCCGAGAGCATCTCGGCTTCAAGGCGATTTGGCTTGAGTGTGTGAATCTTGCTCAGAACCTTCTTGAGTTTCTGTGCCTTGATGGAAGAAACGGGATCGCAGAAGATGGGGCAGGTCACGTTTTTGGCAATGAACTCGATGGTCTGCTGAGGCAGGTTGGTATCAATTACGCAAGCTGCGGCGTGCTGGATAACATCCAGGCGCTCCTCGATGCGCTCAGGGGTGACATACTCGTAAATCTGCATGTCATTGATGGCTTCCTGCATCTCACCATACTCGTCCATGATGAAGAGGTAGGTGGAAGTGGAAGCGCCCGGCACGGTAATAGAAGCATCGATGTCAATGCCGCAATCCAGGCAGCCCTCTTTGAGCTCGCGCGCACGATAGTCCTCGCCAAAGGCGGTGAGCAGACGAACGTCACCGTCGAGAAGGGCTAGGTTGTGTGCAATATTTCTACCCACACCACCAAAGGACATGGTGACTTTACCAGGGTTGGAGTCTCCTGCTACAAGGGAAGAGTCTGGGCGACCAGCAATGTCCATGTTAGCAGCGCCAATAACAATGATGTAGGGACGCTCGCTCAAAATATAGCGACGACCCAGAATTGCGCCCTTTGCGGTAAGGTTGGAGATGTGAACCGAAACAGAAGAACGTGAGATACCTGCACGCTCTGCAATTTCCTTCTGAGTAATGGAAGGTTGCTCTTTAATCCAGTTGAAAATCATCTGTTCTCTATTGGTGAGCATCAGGTCTCCTAGCAGTAAAAAGAGAATCCGACTAAACAGGTGCTTATATAAAAACTTCTAAACAGGTGCTTATCTTGTTTAAGCTAGTGCTTAAATCTTGCTTTAGACAACGATAAGACAGCAGCTAGAGTCTGTAAAGAATGAATTCATTAAATTTTTCCCTGGTGAGCTCAACGATTTTCTCGCCATATTGGTTTTACCTGCTTGATTTTTCTAAGCATTTGCTGCGTACCGTTTACAGAATTTTAGTATCTGCAAACGGTTGTATCGTGAAAATCTCTTTAAATTGGGCGTCGGTGTTATGCAACTGTAATAATATATTTAATGAATAGTAATGACTCGTCCACATAAGTTAGCTTGCGTATGTATCGTGCGCAAATGCTTGTTTCGGGCGTTTTAGGAGGTAGCATGCCTAAACGTGTTTTTGTAGTTGTTCTTGATAGTTTTGGCATCGGCGAAGAGCCTGATGCAGCGGCATACGGAGACGAGGGTAGTAATACCCTTTGTGCATGCGCAACAAGTGGCGTTCTTAATATTCCAAATATGACAAAGCTGGGCCTTCTTAATATTGATGGCGCGCTTGATACCGTGTATGACGTTGATCTGAAGCCAATTGAGTCTCCTGTGGGCGCATATGCTCGCATGCAGGAGAAATCCGCTGGTAAAGACACTACGGTTGGTCACTGGGAGATGGCAGGCGTCATTTCTCCAAAGAAGTTCCCAACCTATCCTGATGGTTTTCCACAGGAGGTCATTGAGGAGTTTGAGCAGAAGACGGGCCGTAAGGTTCTCTGCAACAAGCCTTACTCCGGAACCGATGTTATTAGAGACTTTGGTAAAGAGCACGTAGAGACTGGTGCTCTGATTGTCTACACCTCAGCAGATTCTGTTTTCCAGATTGCTGCTCATGAGGACGTGGTAAGTCCCGAGAAACTCTATGAATATTGCCGCATTGCACGCGAGATTCTTCAGGGTGAGCACGGTGTTGCTCGCGTTATTGCTCGTCCTTTTGAGGGGGAGTGGCCATACCAGCGCACTTCTCGCCGTCATGACTTCTCGCTTGAGCCAACAGGTCCAACTATGCTTGACCGCCTTAAAGAGAACGGCTTTGACGTTCTTTCTATTGGCAAGATTTATGACATCTTTGCTCACCGTGGCATGACTGAGTTTGAGTTTACTACCTGCAATGCAGACGGAATTCAGAAGACTATTGAGGCTACCAGCAAAGACTTCAACGGTCTGTGCTTCACCAACCTTGTTGATACTGACATGATTTACGGTCACCGCAATGATCCTGTGGGATACTCCAACGCTCTCTCGTACTTTGACGAGCGTATTCCTCAGATTATTGAGGGCCTTCGTGAGGATGACCTGTTTATCATTACCGCAGATCATGGCTGCGACCCAGTAACACCATCTACTGATCACTCTCGTGAGTACGTGCCACTGCTTATCACGGGTCCAAAGGTCAAGCCAAACACCAACCTTGGTACAACCACCACATTTGCCGACATGGCCGAGACAATCCTTGATTATTTTGGCGTTGAGCAACTTGGTGTTGGAACTTCTCACCTGTCAGAGATTCTTAAGGAGAACTAATGGCTACTACCCCAACTCCTCATAACGCTGCTGTTGAGGGCCAGATTGCTAAGACTGTCCTGATGCCAGGAGATCCTCTGCGCGCAAAGCTTCTTGCAGACACGTATTTGGAGAACGTTGAGCAGTTCAACACCGTTCGCAACATGTTTGGCTACACCGGCACCTACAAGGGACAGCCTGTCTCCGTTATGGGTTCTGGTATGGGTATGCCTTCCATTGGTATTTATTCTTACGAGCTCTTTAATTTCTACGGAGTTGATAACATCCTCCGTATTGGTAGTGCTGGCGGCCTTTCTCCTGAGGTAAAGCTCAGAGACATTGTTATTGGCATGTCTTCCAGCACTGATTCTAATTATCCATCACAGTACGGAATGCCTGGAACCATTGCACCTACCGCAGACTTTGGCCTGTTGAGCAAGGCTGTTGCTGGTGCAGAAAAGCTGGGTTATCCCGTTCGCGTTGGTAATATTCTGGCAAGCGATGTGTTCTATACCGTAGACAACTCGCTTACCAAATGGGCAAGCATGGATGTTCTTGCCGTTGAGATGGAGTCGGCAGCTCTCTATCTCAACGCCATGCACGCTCATAAGCATGCGCTTACGCTGCTAACTATCTCTGACCTGCCTCTTACAGGAGAAGCACTTACTGCTGAAGAGCGTCAGACTAGTTTCACACAGATGATGGAGGTTGCTCTTTCTGTTGTTGCTTAAGGCACTTGTTGCGTAAAGCATTGCAGATCAGCAGTTTTCTATTGCTGTTTGTTTTGGAACCATGCGGATTTTCCGCTTAAGTTAGGGGAGTTTGGTCAACTTCTCATAAAGATCCAGCACTAAAGCTGGACGTTCCCGCCACATGAGGTAAGGAGAGCACGGAATGAACAAGAACGTTTCTCGTCGTAGTTTTGTGACCGGCGCAACCGGCGCTGGCGCATTTGCAGCACTCGCAGGTCTTGCAGGCTGCAACAACCCCAAGAAGGACGACGGCGGCCAGAAGGCATCAGGTGAGAAGAAAAAGAAGCTCACCATGGTTACCGACACTGGTGGTGTTAACGACCAGTCCTTTAACCAGTCCGCTTGGGAGGGCATGACCGAGCTCAAGGACAAGAACGGCTGGGATGTCAGCTACCTTGAGTCCAAGCAGGATTCCGATTATGCAACCAACCTTGATAAGGCTGTTGACGCAGAGTCCGACCTTGTTTGGGGCGTTGGCTTTGCTATGGCAGACGCAACCCTTAAGGCTGCTAAGGACAATCCAAACACCCAGTTTGCCATCATTGACAACGGCAACGAGTCTCAGGTTTCCAACTTCACCGGCGTTATGTTCCGTGCTCAGGAGCCTTCCTTTGTTGTTGGCTACATTGCTGCTCGCACCACAAAGACTGGCAAGGTTGGCTTTGTTGGCGGCATTTCTTCCGCACTTATCGACCAGTTTGAGTATGGTTACCGCGGCGGCGTTGCTTATGCAAACAAGGAAAAGGGCACCAACGTTGAGGTTTCTGCACAGTACGCAGAGTCCTTCTCTGACGCAGCAAAGGGTAAGGCTATTGCTAACTCCATGTACTCCGATGGTTGCGACGTTGTCTTCCACGCTGCAGGCGGCGTAGGAACCGGCGTTATTGAGGCAGCTAAGGACGCAAATAAGCTTGCTATCGGCGTTGATCGTGACCAGGCATATCTTGCTCCAGAGAACGTCCTGACCTCTGCTCTTAAGCGCGTTAACGTTGCTATCGTTGAGATTTCCGAGAAGATCCTGAAGGACGGCCAGAAGGGTGGCACTACTGTTTCCCTGGGCGCTTCCGAGGACGCTGTCGGAATTGCTGAGGATCACCACCTCATGGGTGAGGACACCTACAAGGCAGCTACTGACCTTCTCGACAAGATCAAGGCTGGCTCCGTTGTTCCTCCTGCAAGCAAGGACGACCTGGACAAGTACGTCAAGTCTTTGAGCTAAGCTCTGACTTAGTTTCTAAGCCTTAGGGTTTCTCGCTAGATGGTTTTGCCGTCTGACAGGCCCAAGAGGTTGATGAGTTTGGATTTGCTGGTGAGGGGTGCTCTTTGGCACTCCTCACCTCTAGCAAGTGTGTAAAGGAGGTGGCTCGTGGAAGTCAGTTCGGATTACGCTGTTCAGATGCATGGCATTACCAAAGTTTTTGGATCGTTTAAAGCTCTTGACGCCGTAGACCTTAACGTGCGCAAGCAAACTGTCCACGCCATTTTAGGAGAGAACGGTGCAGGTAAAAGTACGCTTATGAACGTACTGTATGGCCTGTATTCTGCTGATGAGGGCGAGGTTTACCTCAACGGAGAGCGTGTATCCATATCTGGCCCAACCGATGCTATCGCTCACGGTATTGGTATGGTTCACCAGCACTTTATGCTGGTCGAGAACTTTACTGTTACAGAAAATATTGTTTTGGGCAACGAGGTCACCAAGGCTGGTGGCGTCCTTGATCCAAAGCGAGCTCGCGAGAAGGTCCTGGAGATTGTTGAGGAATACGGCTTTGACGTAGACCCTGACGCCAAGATTGAAGACATTTCTGTTGGTATGCAGCAGCGTGTTGAGATCTTAAAGGCCTTGTATCGCGGTGCTGATACGCTGATTCTTGATGAGCCTACGGCAGTTCTTACACCGCAGGAGATTGAGAAGCTTATTCAGATCATGCATGACCTGGTAAGCAAAGGTAAAACCATCATTGTTATTACTCACAAGCTTAAAGAGATTATGTCTTCTGCTGACGAGTGCACTATTATTCGTCGCGGCAAGTACATGAGCACCGTTGATGTCTCCAAGACATCCGAGACCGAGCTTGCAACACTTATGGTGGGTAGAAACGTTAACCTACATGTTGAAAAGAAGCCAGCAACTCCTGGTGAGGTCGTTCTTTCTATTAAGGACCTCCACGTCAAGGACGAGCGTGGCATTGAGCAGGTAAACGGTTTTAATTTGGATATTCGTGCCGGCGAGATTGTTGGTCTTGCAGGCATTGACGGCAACGGCCAGAAAGAACTTGCCGATGCCATAAACGCACTGGTCAAACCTGAGTCGGGCACCATTACCGTTAAAGGTGAAGAGATTCAGGGCACAACCCCTAAAACGGTCATTGACCACGCAGTTGCCACTATTCCTTCAGACCGTCACCGTTGGGGTCTGGTTCTGCCCTTTACGGTTGCCGAGAATATGGTGCTTGAGCGCCACAACGAGGAGACCTTTGGTAAGGGCATTGCACTTGACCTGGCAAAGATAAAAGAATTCTCCCAGAAGCTGATTGACGAGTTTGATATTCGTCCTGCAGAGTGCGCAGAGCATCAGGCAGTGGGACTTTCCGGCGGCAATCAGCAGAAAGTTATTATTGCCCGTGAGGTTTCTTCCAACCCAGACGTCCTCATTGCCATTCAGCCAACTCGCGGTCTTGACGTTGGTGCCATTGAGTTTGTCCACAAAGCGCTTATTCGCGAGAGGGACCGTGGAGCAGCAATTTTGCTGATTTCCTTTGAGCTGGACGAGATTATGGACGTTGCCGATAAGATGGCAATTATTTACGCCGGCAAGAATGTTGGCGAGTTTGACCAAGGTACTATCACTGAAGAGCAGGCTGGCCTGCTGATGGCAGGAGGTGACGCCGAGTGAGTACGCTTACAAAGATAATGAGAAAGCCCATTACGTCAGCAATTGTTGCTATTTTTGTTGGCCTGTTGGTCGCTTCTATTATTTTGGTTGTTGCAGGTTATGACCCTATCAGCTCGTTTGAGGCTCTTATTGGCGGCATGGTAGGTAAGCCAAAATACATTTCTAACGTCATTATTAAGGCAACACCTTTGCTCTTTACGGGTATTGCTGTTGCTTTTGCATTCCGCGTTGGCCTCTTTAACATTGGCGCTGAGGGTCAGTACATTGTAGGTACTATCCTCGCCGTCATTGTTGGCTGCAGTCTTGATCTTCCTCCTGTGCTGCAGATTCCTGTAGTTGTTTTGGTTGGTACCGCAGGCGGCGCAGGTATTGGTGCCATTATTGGATGGCTTAAGGCTCAGTTTGGCATCAACGAGGTTATTACCAGCATTATGTTTAACTGGATCAGCCTTTACCTCTGCAACTTTGTGGTTTCTCTTCCACAGTTCCACCAGCCAAACTCAACTTCTTCATACTCCATTAACGAGTCTGGCTACACCACACTGTTCTATGGCATGAAGAATTCCGAGGACGGTGCTGAGGCAATTCGCAATATTCCTGTTATTGGCGACGCTATTATGCGTACCGATGTAAACATTGGTATTTTTGTTGCTATTATCGCAGCTATCTTTATTGGCTGGCTGCTTATGCGCACCAAGGTTGGTTATGAGATGCGTGCTGTTGGTTTTAACCGCGACGCTGCACAGTTTACCGGCATCAATGTTAAGAAAAATCTTACGCTCTGCATGGCTATTTCTGGTGCACTCTGCGGTCTTGCAGGCGCTCTAACTATCACCGGTATTGCTCCTCACAGTATTGCAACGCTGGCAGCATTTGAGAACAACGGCTTTAACGGTCTGTCCGTTGCATTTATCGCCAACTGCAATCCTGTGGCATGTATTCCTGCATCCTTCCTGTTTGCTGGTCTTCTTTATGGTGGCCAGACTGTTCAGCAGACTGTTGGTGCACCTTCCGAGATTATCAACATTGTTATTGGTACCATCGTGTTCTTTATGGCTCTGGGTGGCGTTATTCCAATGCTTGCCGACCGTCTTGATCACAAGCGTGCCCAGAAGGCTAAGGAAGAAGAGGCAAAGCTTGCTGCTCAAGTGAGTGATGCGTCCAACCCTTCTCAGGAGGAGGCAAACAATGCTCACTAACCTGATTCTTCTTGTTTCCGTTACCCTCATGTACTCGACACCTCTTATTTTTGGTGCTCTGGGCGGCGTTGTCTCCGAGCGCTCCGGTGTTGTCAACATTGGTATTGAGGGCATGATGGGTGTTGGTGCCTTTGCAGGCGTTGCGGGCAGCTACCTCACCGGAAACCCTTGGATTGGCTTCCTTTGTGCAGGTATTGCAGGCGGTCTTATTGCGCTTTTGCACGCCATGGCATCTATTACCTTTAACGCTGACCAGACAGTTTCTGGTGTTGCAATTAACCTGCTGGCACCTGGCATTGCTCTGTTTGCCTGCCGTCTTTTGTTTGATGGCGCTGCAATGTCTCCGGCAGTCACCAAGCTCCCAAAGCTCTTTGGTGAGGGTGCCTTTAACGACACACCTTATTCCAGCTTGAACGTAGACATTACCGTGGTGCTTGCACTTTTAACCGCCCTTCTCGTCTGGTTTGTGCTGTATCGCACCAAGTGGGGCCTGCGTATTCGCTCCGTTGGCGAGCATCCACACGCATCCGAGACGCTGGGCATTAGCGTTCGTAAGACTCGCTACCTCTGCGTTATTGTTTCTGGTGTTCTTGCAGGATTTGGCGGCGCTTCTGTAACGCTGGCAATTATTTCTCAGTTCACTCAGACCGCTATTTCTGGTCAAGGCTTTATTGCACTGGCAGCGGTTATTTTTGGTAAGTGGAAGCCTCTGAACACCTATGCAGCTTGTCTGCTCTTTGGCTTTACTCAGGCACTGGCAATTCTTCTTGGTGGCGGTGCAACTCCAATCCCAAGCCAGATCATTGCAATGCTTCCATACTTCATCACCATCATTACGCTGGTCCTCTTTGTTGGTAAGTCCGTTGCACCTAAGGCAGACGGTGTGCCATACATCAAGGGAAGTCGTGCATAATGGCAGAGGTAGAGGGTTCTTGCCACGTTTCTAACGAGGCTCTTGTTCAGCTTGCTATTGAGGCGCGCAACCACGCCTATGTACCGTACTCTCACTATGCTGTTGGAGCTGCGCTTTTGTGCTCCGACGGCACGGTATACGGTGGCGCCAATTTAGAAAACGCTGCGTACACGCCTTCTAACTGCGCCGAGCGCACGGCGTTTTTCCGCGCGGTGTTTGAAGGTCGCCGAGATTTTGTGGCCATTGCGGTTGTTGGCGGTCCTGAGGGAGAGGCTCCAACAGCTTGGTGCACTCCTTGTGGTGTATGCAGGCAGGTTATTCGCGAGTGGTGCGATCCTGCAACATTCCGCATTGTGCTGGGCAAGGCAGACGCAGCTCCTCGCGAGTATCTGCTCCAGGATATCTTGCCTATGGGATTTGGTCCCGAGGACCTGGGCGAATCCAGCCCTGCAGGTGCATCGTGCGACGATGCCGTGAAGGGCGCTGCGGGCGAGCACGGTGCGGGCGGCCACGGTTGTGGTTGCGGGTGCGGCGAGCACGACGGAGGCAACCAGTGAGCTGCGGTGTCAAGCAGCCTGCGCTTGCGGGTGCGGCGAGCACGGTGGAGGCAACCAGTAAGCTGCGGTATCAAGCAGCCCGCGCTTTCGGGTGCAGATAACCTGGTAGGTTGCATGAAATTGCGAGCCGGTAGAGTTTCTCGCTACCGGCTCTTTTACTAGAGAGTTCCGCGAACAGTAACGAACGCGCCTGACGGCGCCGCGAACGGCAACGAACGCGAACAGCGAAAAGAGGTTCGACTATGCGCATGTACGACGTGATTGAAAAGAAACGCGACGGCGGCGAGCTTACCGACGCCGAGATTGATTACTTTGTCTCGGGCTATGTAGCTGGGGATATTCCCGATTATCAGGCCTCAGCGCTGGCGATGGCCATTTTCTACAAGGGCATGACTGCGCACGAGACGGCTCACCTGACCATGGCAATGGCTGAGTCCGGCGACATGATGGACCTCTCGGCAATTCCTGGTATCAAGGTGGACAAGCACTCTACCGGCGGCGTTGGCGATAAAACCACGCTGGTAGTGGCTCCAATTGTTGCGTCTCTGGGCGTCAAGGTTGCCAAGATGAGCGGTCGCGGCCTGGGTCACACGGGCGGTACGCTGGACAAACTCGAGGCAATCCCAGGACTTTCCATTGAGATTTCCGAGCCTGACTTCTTCAAGCAGGTCTCCGAGATTGGCGTTGCCGTCGCAGGTCAGACGGGCAATCTTGTCCCCGCAGACAAGAAGCTCTACGCACTGCGCGACGTTACCGCAACCGTTGACTCGGTGCCTCTGATTGCATCGAGCATTATGAGCAAGAAGATCGCTTCCGGCTCCGACTGCATTTTGCTGGACGTTAAGTGTGGTTCTGGCGCCTTTATGAAGGACGTCGACTCCGCAATTGAGCTGGCAGATGCCATGGTTTCCATCGGCGAGCACGTCGGCCGTACCACTGCAGCGCTGATTACTGGTATGGACCGTCCTCTGGGCAAAAACGTAGGCAACTCCCTCGAGGTCATCGAGGCAGTGGCCACGCTTAAGGGTGAGGGTCCTGAGGATCTGACCGATGTCTGCGTTGAACTTGCTGCAAACATGCTTAACCTCGCAGGTAAGGGGAGCGTTGAGGACTGCCGCAAGCTGGCTCGCCAGCAGATTGCAAACGGCGAAGGCCTGGCTAAGCTGGCCCAGATGGTTAAGGCTCAAGGCGGCACCGACGAGGTCATCTTTGACACCACCAAGTTTGAAGCTGCGCCATTCCGTCGCGATATTGTGGCTGAGACCAGCGGATATATCACTTCCATGAACGCTGAGCTGGTGGGTATTTCCTCCGTTGCTCTGGGCGCCGGTCGCGAGAAGAAGGGTGATCCAATTGACCCAGCGGCTGGCATTATCCTTGAGCGCAAGACCGGCGATTATGTCGAGAAGGGCGATGTGATTGCAACGCTTCTGACCGGCGACGAAAACCGTCTTGACGAGGGCGAGCGCATCTTCCGTGAGGCTCTGGTCTTTGGCGAGAGCGCTCCCGAGTTGGAGCCGCTGTTCTTTGCGCGCGTCTCCAAGGACGGCGTCGAGCGCTTCGCGTAAGCGCAGGTCGCAGCTGCGGCGCGCGGGGTTCCGAGCTCCACATAACATGCAAGTCAGACCGGTGTTCACGCAGGTGGACACCGGTTTTTTGTGCGGAGACAGCGTCGTGTGCGGGCAAACTTGCAGGTCAAGCGCGCGAAGCGCCGGCGGGGAGTGCACGGGGTTTCTTGCCAGGCGCACCATAACAGCATGCGCGCCTAAAAAGTGCAAAGAATCTGTATTTTGAATACAGATTCTTTGACAAAATCAGGCAAATCCACCGATTCTTTTACATTTTTAGGCTTGAATTCTCAAAGCAAGTGCAACGTTTGGTGATGGTAGACTTCCCA
>NZ_CAUSFQ010000036.1:0-11938 GCF_963530955.1 Lancefieldella parvula
CTGATTTCATCAAAGAATCGGTGGCTCAAATACAGATTCTTTGCACTTTTCAGGCTCGCGGCGCACCCACCTGCGATGTATCCGACGAGAAACCCGCGCAGCTCGCGGCGCGCCCGACCCGCGCATTCGAAAGCCCAGCGTGCGCGCACGCACAAAAAGAGCCCGGATGCCGCGCAATAGCATCCGGGCTTTGGTGTGTCTAGACGGAGGAGAGGGCCGTTGCTAGACAAGATGTGTATCGTACCTTGTTCGTGTACTGCGTTTATTCCCGCTTCGCAGCTTGTTTACACGAGCTTTACTTACCAACAAACTCCGAGATGGTCTTGTACAGGTCGCTTGCCTGGAAGTTCTTGATAACCTTGGAGTCTTTCCTCTGGTCGCAGACTTCAAGCAATGCCTTCAGGGAAGCCTTATCGGGGTCAGTCTGATAATCTGCCTCGGCCTGAATGAGCTTGTACTTGGCAATGACCATATCCATGAGCTTGGCGTTGTTGCCCTCGGCGTTTGCGTCGTCAAGTCCATCAAATGCCAGCGTAGAAACAACTCCGTAGCCGCCGGTCAGGAAGTGGTTGCCCACAAAGTCGTTAGGATTGACCTTGTTGTCAATGACAGGCGAGTTCTTGGTGTTAGTGAGCAGCACCAAGCTGGTGTTGTTGTAGACGTCAATGACAGTAAGCGTGCCGGTCCAGCCGGTGTGGCCAACGGTTGCAGCATTTGCAATTGGCGAGAAGGCCCACTGGTAGCCAATGTGACCCTTACGCCTCCAGCCCAAACCGTAGGTGACGCTGGTGTCCTTTGGTTTGATGAACTGGTCGTGAACGTCCTCGCTGAAGAGCATGGTGTTGCCGTAGCCACCACGGTTCATAACGGTCTGGACAAGAACAGCCAGGTCGGAAGCGTTGGCAAATAGACCAGCGTGACCAGAGATTCCACCCATTGCGTAGTAGGCCTTCTCGTCATGGACGGTGCCCTGAATGGTGTCGGTACGCATGTTGTCAAAGGTAATCAGGCCGTCGCGAGTGTTGCCGTTAAGCTCGGTAGCTGCGATTCCGTCAGCCTTGAAGCCGTTGTCTAGTGGGTTGAACGTGACGTTCTTGAGTCCCAGTGGCTCGTAGAGAGCTTCCTTAACGTACTGGTCAAGGCGCTTATTGGTGATCTTCTCGATGATAAAACCAAGAAGCATGTAGTCTACGTCGGAATAGGCAGTCTTAGTACCTGGGACGTATTGCAGAGGGGTCTCGATAATCTTCTGCAGAATCTCGTCGCGATTCTGGGAGTACAGCTTCTGGTTTGCGTTTGGCTGAGGATCGTCAGGCTTCTCTGGGTTGTAGTTGCGGTTGTGGTACTGAGGATCTGGTGGGAATCCAGCCTGGTGCTCAAGAATCTCGCGAACGGTAAGCTCGTTCTTACCCAGGATCTTATCGCCCTCCTGGTCCTTGAAGTCTGGAATGTACTCCTGAACCTTCTTGGAGACGTCCAGCTGACCGTCGGTGACCAGCTTCTCAATTGCCAGGTTTGTGGCATACATCTTTGTGTTAGAGGCCAGGTCATAGAGGGTGTTGTCATCAACAGCCTTACCGTCTTTGATGCGAGAGCCGTCCTTGTTGTAAGAATTGACGTTGCCGTAGTTGGTCTTCTTGATAATCTTGCCGTACCTGGTAACTACCAGCTGGGCAGAGGTGAAGCCGTTGGCAATCTCTGCGTTGATGATCTGGTCAATCAGCTTAAAGTTGTCGTTGTCGGCGTAGTCCTTGGTGCCGTCAATAAGGGTTGGGTAGCCAATCTTGACCTCAAAGGTTGCCTGAGTCTCTTTAACGGTGCTGATCTGCAGGCGGTTATCGCCGTTGACGGTTACGTCAGAGATGTCAATCTGGTTCCAGGAGGAGCCGTCAAGCTTGTCGGTTGGAACCTGGTGACCGTTTACAAAGAGCGCAAAGCTCTGAGGCTCGGAGCTCTTTACATAGACGGTTCCCTGACCAGCAAAGCAAACAAAGCTGTTGAGCTGGTTAGTAACAAGTGAGTCGTCAAATGCCTCGTTGTCGTTAAGAACAGGGAAGACCTTCTCGTACTGGAAGGTTCCGTCTACAGAGTCAACCTTCTTTGCAGTTCCCTTAGCAGTAGTTGCGCCGCCCTTTGTCTGGCAGGCGGTAAGGCCAAGACCTGCTAGAGCGGCTAGACCAAGAGCACTTCTACTCAGAAATTGCCTTCTGGTTTGCCCAGCAGGGGAGCCTGCGTTAGATGAGTGCTCAGAGTGAGCGTTTTGATTCTGGTGCAAATCTTCGTTGGTGCGCATATCGTCTCCTTCGGTTTTGCCTTAGGTGAAACACCTGCATCTCAATTGGCTGAGATAATTTGCGCTTATGATGACGTGCGTTTCATCAAAATTGCAGCTAGTTTGTCCAAGATGAAATAATGGGTACGTTAACGTACTGCGAGTGGTATCAAAAAAGCTGTCAATGGTATCTAAATTTGAATTTTTTAGGCAAAGATGAAATATTTTAATCAGGTTGTACGTGGTTAAATGTCTACTCGGTAGTAAAAATTTTTATGAAGTGGTAGTAACGTACCTAACATAAAGCAAGGTTTTTGCGACAATTGTCCCTGCATTACGCTGGGAAAACATGAATGGTCGCGCATACAATGCAAACAGAATGCATTTACGCTTGCACACGCAATACTACCGTTTACGGCACTGCCTACTTTACAGATGAAATTTTTATGGCAACGTGAAACAATATAGTCAAACGTTTTAGTCAACTGGACGGCCGGAGGTGATTGCGTGAGAGGTGTTCGTCTACGTCTGGAAGAGTATCGCAAGAATGCTAGTTCAGCTGAACGCGATATTGTCGACTATATTCTGTCTGATCCAGAGGCAGCAGTTGGTCAATCAATCCATAAACTAGCAGCTCAAACGTATACATCTGCATCAACGGTTGTCAGGCTTTGCAAGAAGCTTGGCTGCGGTGGCTATAAAGAGTTCCAGCAGGCGCTCATTTACGAGCTGGCAGTAAGTAACAAAAGCAACGATATTGCTGTCGGCGGCGTTATCGCAGGTGACACCACTGATGTGATCATCGAAAAAGTTACGGCAAAGAACATTTCTTCGCTGGAGCTTACCAGGCAATTGCTTGACGCTCAGGTTGTTGACTCAGTTGTTTCACTCATGATGCAAGCTCATTCCATCTGCCTCTTTGGCATGGGAGCTTCGCTTCTGGTTGCAAGAGATCTGCAGCTCAAACTCATGCGCCTCAACATTACCTGCAACTTGAGCGATGATTACCACTCTCAGATGCTCTACGCCAAAAACATGGGGCGAGAAGATCTTGCTATTGTGGTCAGCTACTCAGGCCTTACGCGTGAAGCCATCGAGTGTGCCTGGATTGCAAAGGCAAACGGCGCCAAGGTGGTTGCCATTACCCGCGGCGGCATTGATTCAGAGCTCATTCACCGCTCCGACTTTGTTTTGGGCGTGGCAGAGACTGAGCACATCATGAGAAGTGGCGCCATGTCTTCAAGAATTGCCCAGCTCAACGTTGTAGATGCGCTCTTTGCAGCCTATGTAAATAGAAATTACGAGAAGAGCGTTAAGCGTTTCTCGACAAACTATATTGGCAAGCTAGATTCGGCTGAGCGTGTTGCCACGCTTTCATCTGACCAAGATTTGCCCGGTATAGCCAACGACGTAATTGCGTAATATTGCGTAAAAATCACAACACAGAAGGTGGAAACGTGATTGATTTAACAAAGCTTGTCACCGAGACAAGAAATCCCAACACCATGGACCTGGATCAGATGACCCCGCTTGAGCTGGTCAGCGTTATGAACCAGGAAGACCTCAACGTGGTTGCTGGCGTCAAAGAGGTTCTTCCGCAGGTAGCTCAGGCAGTTGAGTGGGCAGTTTCCTCGCTTGAGGCTGGCGGAAGAATCGTCTATTTTGGCGCTGGAACCTCAGGCCGCCTGGGCGTTTTAGACGCGGTTGAGTGCCCGCCTACTTTTGGCGTTTCTCCTGACGTGGTTGTTGGTCTTATCGCCGGGGGCGAGAAGGCCTTTGTACGTGCAGTTGAAGGCGCGGAAGATTCTTTTGAGCTTTGCGAAGAAGAGTTCAAGAAGATTGGCCTGAACAAGAACGACATTGCTATTGGAATTGCAGCTAGTGGTCGCACTCCTTACGTTATTGGAGGCCTTCGCTATGCTCGTTCGTTGGGCTGCAAGACCGTTGCCATTGCTTGCAATAAGGGCTCTGAGGTAGGCAAAGAGGCAGAACTTGCTATTGAGCCTTCCTGCGGTCCTGAGGTTCTTACAGGCTCCACGCGCCTTAAGTCTGGTACCGCTCAGAAGATGATTCTGAACATGATTTCAACCGGCTCTATGGTTGGCGTGGGTAAGGCATATCAGAACCTTATGGTTGACGTGCAGCAGACCAACAAGAAGCTGGTAGTTCGCGCGCAGAACATTACCATGGCAGCAACTGGTTGCACTCGCGAAGAGGCAGCTCAGGCGCTTGAGCAGGCTGATGGTAATGCAAAGCTTGCTATTGTCATGCTGCTTACTCAGATGCCTATTGAAGAGGCTAAAGCTAAGCTTGAGGCAGCTCATGGTCATGTCAGAGGTGCACTGTAGTAATCGCAGTTGTAACAAATGACACACGCGTGAGCATTTTGTTTCAGTTACATCGGTCAGTGGTATCAGCATGACGCGCAAGTGGTCGGTAAGTTTTGAAAAACGCTCAGTTTACCTGCAGTAACAGGGCGTTCAAATTAGGTCAAAACATGAAACAATGAACCACAGGTATGGATTCTTGTACCGCCAAGTTCATTTTTTATGTATTCTTGATAAGTATTTGTTGCAACATCGCAACGAGAGAAAGAAGGAAAGTATGGATTACACCAAGCTTTCAGAACAGATTCTTGCTGCCGTCGGTGGCAAAGAAAATGTTCAGAGCAACATGGTCTGCATGACCAGGC
Organism: Lancefieldella parvula; assembly: GCF_963530955.1. Classification (GTDB taxonomy): domain Bacteria; phylum Actinomycetota; class Coriobacteriia; order Coriobacteriales; family Atopobiaceae; genus Lancefieldella; species Lancefieldella parvula_A. The sequence goes on from NZ_CAUSFQ010000036.1 coordinate 4,965, forward strand.
TCCGCATTAAGACCGCAGATCCTTCAAAGGTTGACTCCGAGGCCATCAAGGCTATCGACGGTGTCATGGGTCTGGTCGAGGATGCAGAGTACCTTGAGGTTGTTCTTGGTCCTGGCGTTGTCAACAAGGTTATTGTTGAGTTCTCCAAGCTTACCGGCGTTGCTGCTGGTGACGCATCTGAGGACGACGTTGTATCCGCAGCTAAGGACAACAAGGCAGCTCAGAAGGCTAAGTACGAGAACAAGCCTGTTCAGCGCTTCCTCAAGAAGATTGCTAACATCTTTGTTCCACTGCTTCCTGGCATCATTTCTGCAGGTCTGATCAACGGTATCATCAACGTTATCAACTTCTCCACTGGTAAGGCTTTTGCTAATGAGTGGTGGTTCGCAGCTATCTGGACCATGGGTTGGGCACTTTTTGCTTACCTGCCAGTTCTCGCTGGCGAGAATGCTGCCAAGGAGTTTGGCGGTTCTCGCGTTCTTGGTGCTATGGCTGGTGCACTCTCCATTGCTAACGCTGGTATGCCTCTTCTCGCTTCCAAGACTGTTGACGGCGTTGCAACTCGTCTGGTTCACCTTCCATTCAGCCTCCCAACTGTTGCTTTCAAGGAGGGCGCATTTATCGTCGCTTCCTCTGACCTGTTCAACGCAGCAGCAGGCGGCATGATTGGTGCAATCATCTGCGCAATCTTCTTTGCATTCTTGGAGAAGAACCTGCACAAGGTTATGCCAAGCGTTCTTGACACCTTCCTGACACCACTTTGCACCGTCATCATCGGTGTCATTGGCTCTGTTCTGATTCTTCAGCCTGCAGGCGCATGGCTCACTCAGGCAATCTTCTTTGTCCTTCAGTTCTTCTATGACAAGCTTGGCGTCTTTGGTGCTTACCTGCTTGGTTCTACCTTCCTGCCACTGGTTTCCGTTGGTCTTCACCAGGCACTTACCCCAATCCACGTTATGCTTAACAACCCAGAGGGCCCAACTCAGGGCATCAACTACCTGCTTCCTCTGCTGATGATGGCAGGCGGCGGCCAGGTTGGTGCTGGTCTTGCAATCCTCTTCAAGACCAAGAACAAGCGCGTCAAGAAGTACCTAACCGAGTCCATCCCAGTTGGTATGCTCGGCATCGGCGAGCCTCTTATGTACGCAGTTACTCTGCCTCTTGGTAAGCCATTCATCACCGCATGCCTCGGCTCCGGTGTTGGCTCCGTCGTTGCTTACCTCTTCCACCTTGGTACCGTTTCCCAGGGCGTCTCCGGCCTCTTTGGTCTGCTGATTGTCCAGCCTGGAAACCAGGTCTTCTACCTGCTTGCTATGCTTCTTGCTTACGCTGCAGGATTTGCACTTACTTGGTTCTTCGGCGTTGACGAGGATCGTATTAACGACGTTTTCGGCGAGTAAAAACCACACGTTTTAGAAACGTTTATCCCTCTTCTTAGGTATCCTAGGAAGAGGGATTTTTTCTCGCCCGGCACCCGACTGGCACCTGACTGGCTGACCGACCGGCTGCCCGTTGGTCTTCTCGCCCGGCGCCCGACTGGCGAGAAAACCCGTCTTTTAGAAAGCGCTTGCAATTGCTTGGAGGATTTATGCGCACCGGAATATCACTGTATTTTGCCAGCGGATATGAGGCTAATGCTGAGGTTGTGGCAAAAGCACAGGCGGCCGGATGTCACTATGCATTCACTTCTCTGCAGATTCCCGAGGAAGAGGGGATTGATTATCGCACTGAGACTCGCCGACTTTTAGAGCTGTGCAGGAAGGCAGAGATCAACCTCATTGCCGACGTTTCTCCTGCGACTCTTTCCAAACTTGGCGTTCAGAAGTTTGACGAGCTTGCAGAACTTGGTATTACGTATGTGCGCCTTGACTTTGGATTTGACGCAGCAGAGACCGTTGAGCTTTCTCGCAAGTTCCACGTGGTCTTTAATGCCTCGACCATTATTAAAGATGACATTTCTGCGTGGCGAGCAGCTGGCGCCGACTTTACTCGCTTTGCTGCCTGCCACAATTACTATCCCAAGAGCTACACGGGCCTTTCGCTTGAGCGTGTCGCGCAGATTAATGCGCGTCTTTCTGCGCTTGGATTCCAGATTTTCTCGTTTGTTCCTGGCGAGATTTTCCGCGGTCCTCTCTACGAGGGACTGCCAACTGTCGAGGAACACCGTGGACTTTCGGGCGATGCGCTTGTTCAGGCAATGCTTGCTCTCTACGACGCTGACTCTGACGTGGTGTTTATTGGCGACCCAGATGTTACTGAATCTACGTGGAAGCGTATCGGTCAGCTTGAGCGAAACTGCATTGAGCTTAAGACGGAGCTCAAGCCTGGTTTTGAGTATCTGTACGATCGACTTCAGACTGATCGACCTGATTCCAGCTCGTACATTATCCGTTCACAAGAATCCAGGCTCTGGAAAGATGCTCCCGTATACGACGCAAAGCCTTCTACCTGGGAAACCGTTGCTACTGGTGCCATTTTGGTGAGCAGTAAAGCATATGGCCGCTATGCAGGGGAACTTTCGATTGCTCGAGGTCTCTTGGAGCTTGATGCTCGTGATAACGTTGCGGGGAGTATCTGCGAGGAAGACCGCGCATTCTTGCCGTACATCCACTCTGGTCGCGGCTTTAGGTTTATCCGCAGGTAGACAGCGGTTTTCTGCTGGCTAAGCTGTTAGTTTTACTGTTCGTTTGAGCGCACTGTGCATACCGTGGGGTTTCTCGGCTTGCACAGTGCGTTTGCTTTGCAGAGTGCGTTGAGCGTACAGATACTCGAGGACACCTCAGCGTGCATAAAGACTGCCTAATATGCACAAAAACTAATCAAGAAATTGATATGTCATTCAGAGGGTGCTGTTTTGGGTAAAAAACCCGTTTAGTTGGAAATAAATTTTTAGTTTTGTCATTTTGGCATTTACGTTTAAGCAGTTCAGAAATAATATGAATGCATATGAAAAATTTGTTTAACTAAAAGCACTGGTAAATCGCTTGCATAGAAACTAATCAATCCTGCATATTCCAACTAAACGCATTTTTTACCACTTCGCACTGAAATGGGCCATTTTTGGATCAGAGAAAGTCATTTCGCACCAAAAAAGACCAGTTGGCGAAAAAATGGTGTGCGACCAAGCTATGTGCAACCGTGTTTCGCACGAGCAATAAGCTTCCTAAGTAGCAAAGACTTTCCCACTCAACAAAGAATTGCCTGCTAAACAAACTGCCTCCCATTTTCTCGGTGTCGGGAAATAGGAGGCAGCTTAAAAGTTAATGTAATAACGCTTTACAGCTTGACGATAACATCCTCAGCTGGCTGGCGACGCTTCTGGACAGGATCCATATCGCGATAGCCCAGGCTAAGCATGCAGGAAACGCCAAAGTCGTTGTACTGTCCACCGTCGAGAAGACCCTCTTCTTCCAAAATCTTATCGACAGCCTTGCGGTTAAAGCCCTCGATTGGGCAGCTATCAACGCCAATCATAGCGGCCATAGTGAGCATGTTTGAAAGCGCAATGTAGGTCTGCTTGCAAGCCCAATCAAAGGTTGCGCGCTCGTTTCCTACCAGGTCAAACATGTTCTCCTGGAAGTTCTTGAAGGCTGCAGCGTAGGTTGGCTCAAAGTCCGCAGGAAGCTGCTTGATGTCGTGCATCATGTGTTTAACATAAGCAGACTCTGCGTTGACGTTCTTGCGAGCAAGAAGAATAACCAGGTAATGAGCACCATCGAGGGATGCGCGAGCTCCATAGCATGGCTCGTAAAGTTTCTCTTTAAGGCGAAGAGACTGCTCAGAAGCCTGATCCTCTCGTAAATTAACAACTAGAAAGCGCCAAGGCTCCAAACCGTAGGAACTTGGTGCCAGACGACCAGCCTCAAGGATCACCTCAAGGTCCTCGTCAGAGACATTTTTGGTTGGATCGAACTTCTTGGTTGCAAGTCTCCACTGGTAGGACGAGAGAACTTTGTTTGCAACGTGCTGTGCGGAACAGGCCATGTGAGGTCCTTTCTTATCGGTGGCGCAGCGGTGGGCTGGTTGTGTCGTCCAGGAATGCGCCGTTCGGAAAAGCGCCGCTCAGGAATGCGTCGGTGGGCTGGATGTGTCGTCCAGAAAAGCACCGCTCGGGAATGCGTCGGTGGGTTGGGAAGCGTTACTGGGAAACGATGAATCGACCAGGCTGTCCAAGCTCCCACGTACCCTTAAGATCAGCAGCAAGCTCAAAGTGCAGCTTGGAGATGCCCAGGTCGTAATCTTGGATAAGGTGGCGCTGGTTAGGCATCGAGGCGCTTACCACGCCATCTGTCAGGTCAAATACAACAGGCAGCATGTCGATGGCGGTTGGACATGCTAAAACCGCATTAATGCCACGGTTAAACCATTCGGGCATCTGCTCTGGCTCAGTTGGAGCGCCGTTTGCCGTCATAATCTGCGCAGGCTTCTTGGTACGCAGGCGAATTGCGGTACGAATGCCCTCCTGCTTGAGTGGAATCTTCTCCGGAGCGTATCCGATAGAAATAATAATGCCCAGCTTAAGGCCGTTGTACTCGTCGCGAGCCAGGGTCTTCCAGTCCATGGTCTCGGCAATCCAACATGAGCCAATGCCCAGCTGGGTGGCGAGAAGAACGATCTTCTCGCCATAGTAGCCAATGAGCTCACGGGCAATTGCGTCTTCACAATAGCCTGCTACGTAGTGGTAAATGGGACCGACAATAGACCTATTCTTCATGTGGACGGAAGTGCCATCTTCAAGGTGAGGACCCTCGAGGGTAAGGACTGCGGGGTGATCGGGCGCAACCTCTGCCATCTGGGTATTTGCGACGTCAATAGCTTCTTGGAGCTGAGAGAGCTTCTCTTGTTCAATGGGCTTTTGGTCGTAGGCGCGCAAAGAAATGCGCTGGTCCATAGCTTCTTTTACGTCCATTGTGGTCCTTCCTGGAGCAAGGTTAAAGCAGAGAGCCAAATCGCTTAACGTAGAGGCTCTTGATTATGGTGATAAGAACCATATACCCGCTCATAAGAGCGACTAACCACCCAAAGAATGACAAAGGCAGAGCAAGAAGGCCCAAGGGCTGCGCAAACACCGGCAGATACGGAAGGGCACTGACCACAATGATTCCCGCAGAGGTTAGAGCAAGCAGCGATGCCGATGGCATGCTCTGAACAAACGGGATCTTGTTGGTTCTGAGCGCGTGGAGAACAAAGGTCTGGGTCCACATGGATTCGATGAACCAACCTGTTTGGAAAGACAGAATAAAGAGAGCCTGAGCTGCGGTGTTCCCGGCTGCGGTAAGTTCTGCCCAAGTTCCTCCTGCAAGAGCGGGAGAAACTACAAAGAACATGAGAGCAAATGTCAGCACATCAAAGATTGAACTAACAGGTCCAATCCAAAGCATAAAGTTTGTAATCGAATGAGCGTCCCAAGAGCGAGGACTTGAGAGGAACGACTCGTCAACGTTGTCCCAAGGAATTGCGATACAGGTAACGGTATATGCAAGTCCCAACAGGAGCAGCTGGAGGGCACTCATAGGTAAGAATGGCAAAAAGAAGCTGGCTACCAAAACGGATAGCACGTTGCCAAAGTTTGAACTTGCGGTTGCCTTGATGTACTTGATGGTGTTGCCGTAGGTTCTACGACCCTCTTCAACGCCGTGCTCAAGTACCAGCAGATCCTTCTGCAGCAAAATGATGTCAGCGGACTCTTTTGCTACGTCAACAGCGGTGTCAACGGAGATTCCTACGTCGGAGGAACGCATAGCGGCAGCGTCGTTGATGCCGTCGCCCATGAAGCCGACTACGTGGTTGTTGGACCTGAGTGCAGAGACAACACGAGCCTTTTGCATAGGGGAAAGCTTTGCAAAGAGCTGGGTCTTCTCGACACGTTCTTTGAGCTGCTCATCGTTAAGGTTCTCTACGTCGCTACCAAGCAAGAGTTCGTCAACGTGGATACCCACCTTTTTGCAGACAGCAGCAGCAACGCCCTCGTTATCGCCGGTAAGTACCTTGACCTGCACGCCTCTCTGGTTGAGCTTAGCAATTGCCTCGCGAGCACTCTCTTTTGGTGGGTCCAAAAAGGCCAGGTAGCCAATGAGCACCATGTCGCGTTCATCATCTACACCAAACTCGCCGACGCCACGAGGGTCACTCTTCTGAGCAACGCCAACCACGCGCATACCCTCCTGATTGAGCTGGTAGACGCGGTCCATAACGCTTTTACGCTGGGAGGGTGTAAGCGGTTTAATATCAGAGTCCAGGTCAACAAAGGAGCATGCGTTGAGGACTTCTTCAACGGCGCCCTTGGTGATCATCTGCGTTTTGTTAGTTTTTGTATTTCTCACCACAACACTCATGCGGCGACGCTCAAAGTCAAATGGGACCTCGTCAATTTTCTCGTACTCAATGCTCAGCAGGTTAGTGGGCAGCTCGTCGTTTGAAGTTTTGATGATTGCGTTGTCGATGAGGTTTCTGAGACCCGTCTGGAAATAGCTGTTCAGGTACGCGTTACGGAGCACGCGAGGATCCTCTTCGCCCAGAATGTTGAGGTGGCGCTCAAGCACAACCTCGTCTGCGGTGATGGTGCCGGTCTTGTCGGTGCACAGGATGTCCATAGCGCCCAGGTTCTGGATTGCCGCCGGATTCTTAACAATAACGTCCTGCTTGGCCATTTGCGTTCCACCGCGAGAAAGGCAAGTGGTCACAATGACGGGCAGCATCTGAGGGGTAATGCCAACGGCAACAGAAACGCTGAAGAGCAGCGCATCAAACCAGTCGCCCTTAAGGAATCCGTTTGCGAAGAACACAATAGGGCACATGATCAGCATGAACGAGACAAGCACCTTAGAGACGGACTTAAGACCCTCGTCAAAGCTGGTCTCGCCAGAAGGCTGCTGAAGCAGCTCAGACATTGTGCCTACGTAGGTTTTATTGCCCGTTGCAACTACCACTACCGTTGCACTTCCTGATTGAACGGTAGTGCCGGCGAACAGCAG
>NZ_CAUSFQ010000037.1:0-11660 GCF_963530955.1 Lancefieldella parvula
GTTAATCCACAGAAGGTGGGTAGGCTGAAGGATAGTAAAGCCAACCAGGGACGCAATAAAGACGGAAATGACCTCAGCTAGGTTGGAGCTCAAGAGGAACTGGATGCACTTACGAATGTTGTCGTAGATGCGTCTTCCCTCTTCGCAGGCGCTAATAATGGTGGCAAAGTTATCGTCAGCCAAAACCATATCTGCAACGCCCTTGGTAACGTCGGTACCAGTAATACCCATACCAATACCAATATCAGCGCGTTTGATGGAAGGAGCGTCGTTAACGCCGTCACCCGTCATGGCTGTAACCATGCCCTTCTTGCGCCAAGTATCAACAATGCGAACCTTGTGCTCAGGTTGAACGCGTGCATAAACGCCAATTGCCTCAATACGCTGCTCAAACTCTTCATCAGAGATCTTATCAAGCTGTGCGCCGGTAATTGCCTGAGAGCGATCGGTAATAATGCCCAGCTCAACCGCAATAGCAACGGCCGTATCAATGTGATCGCCTGTAATCATAACGGTACGCATACCAGCGCTATGCGCCTCTACAACAGCACCCTTAACCTCAGGACGAACTGGGTCAATCATGCCGGAAAGTCCAACAAAGACCATGTCGTACTCAAGGTTAGCTGGATCATAGCTCTCTGGAGCTTCTGTTCCCCAATCACGACGAGCAGATGCCATAACGCGAAGTGCCTGGTCAGCCATAGACTTGTTCTGAGCCAAAATCTCAGAGCGAGCCTCATCGGTGAGGTCAATAATGCCATCGCTTGTCATAATCTTGGTGCAGCGAGCAAGCACCTCATCAGGCGCACCTTTGGTGTGCTGTACAACTTTGCCAGAGCGAGTACGTACTACAACAGACATCATCTTACGAGAAGAATCAAAGGGTGCCTCGCCAATACGAGGGCGAGAAGAAGCTAAATCACTTGTGGTATATCCAAGTTTTGCAGCGTCTGCAACAAGAGCAGCTTCGGTTGGCTCACCCTTTGCAACCTGCTCCGCATCGTCCCAGGTAGCGTCTGAGCACAGTGCCATGGTACGTACATGTGCATCAAGATTTTCTGTCTCATGACGAACAACAGTCATCTTGTTTTGGGTCAGAGTACCGGTCTTATCAGAGCAGATAACCTGAGTACAACCAAGGGTCTCAACTGCAGTAAGACGACGGACAATAGCGTGGCGCTCGCTCATTCTGGTAACGCCCATAGAAAGAACGATGGTAACAACAGCAACAAGACCCTCTGGAATTGCAGCTACTGCAAGAGATACTGCAACCATAAACGTGCTGAGGATAAGATCAAAGTTGCCAAGCATCTCGGCACCGTGCTTAATAAAGCCTGTTGCAAAAACAAGCAGCGAGATGACAACAACAAGAATGGTAAGTGTGTGTGAAAGCTTATCAAGCGCAATCTGAAGTGGAGTCTGTCCCTCTTCTGCCTGGGAAATTGCATCTGCAATCTTGCCCATCTCGGTGTCCATGCCTGTTGCAACAACAACTGCACGACCGCGTCCATAGACCACAATAGATCCGGAGTAGCACATATTCTTTCGGTCACCCAAAGGAATATCATCGGTGTCTTCAGCAAGACTGAGGGTCTCAGCGTGTTTCTCGACAGGAACTGATTCACCTGTGAGCGCAGATTCCTCTACCTTCATGGAAGCGCTTTCGAGAATGCGGCAGTCAGCTGGGACAGAGTCACCTGCCTCAAGAAGGATAATATCTCCCACGACTAGCTCGGTTGAGGCAACCGTCTCAAGACGACCGTCTCTGATAACCTTGCTCTGAGCTGCACTCATCTCTTGCAAAGCAGCAAGAGCTTCCTCAGCCTTGCCTTCCTGGACCACGCCAAGCACAGAGTTGATGACAACAACAAACAGAATAATGACAACGTCCGCAATTCCACCTTCACCGGTATAAATTCCTTCAGCAGCGGAAATAGCAGCAGCAATAAGAAGCATGATGACCATAGGGTCAGCCATCTGTGCAAAGAACCTTTTAATGATTGATTCTTTTGGTGCCTCTTTAAGCTTATTAAGACCGTGGGCCTCAAGACGAGAAGCTGCTTCTACATCAGACAATCCAGCTTCAACATCAGTTTTTTGCGCACTGATAACATCAGACGCACTTGAAAGATACTCTTTCAAAGTTCCTCCTGGGTTTCTACCTGACAGATTGATGCCCGATCATAATTCCCCAGGAGAGGGGCAAGGGCTCACCAAGGTTGCCGTGTCAGGACCTTACAACGTCCTATCATAGGACCTTACAATGCTCTATCATTTTACCGTATTCTTTCTTTTTTCAAACCTCATAAATATTTCTTAAAACTCCTGTTATGTGCCAAATAATTGTTATTCAAGGGGTACAATAAGCGCAGTACATAACAACATAAGCCAAACGTTAGTTTTGGCAAGGAGGCAGTTATGAAAATCCTGTTTTATGGTGCTCAAAGTTATGACAAGGATTCTTTCAACCTTGAGCTTCCAAAGTATCCAGATGTTTCAATCGACTACATTGAGTCAAACCTTACGCCTATGACCGCAGGCTTTGCTAAGGGTTATGATGCTGTCTGTGCTTTTGTTAATGCAGATGCTTCAATTCTGACTCTTGAGATTCTTGCCGGCTTTGACGTTAAGCTTCTGCTTATGCGCTGCGCTGGCTTTGACGCTGTTGACGTTAACGCTGCTAAAGACCTTGGTATTACGGTTACGCGCGTACCTGCTTACTCCCCTGAGGCAATTGCAGAGCACGCAATGGGTCTTGCGCTTGCTGCTAACCGTCGTATTCACCGTGGCTACATCAGAATTCGCGAGAATAACTTCTCGCTTGTTGGCCTTGTTGGCGATACACTTCACGGTAAAACTGCCGGCATTGTTGGAACTGGTCGTATTGGCGCAGCGCTCTGCCGTATTTGCAAGGGCTTTGGTATGCACGTCCTTGGTGCAGACCTGTATCCAAACATGAGCCTTGTCAATGACGAGCATGTTGTTGATGAGTATGTCAGCTACGATGAACTCTGGGAGCGTTCGGACTTTATTTCCCTTCACGCTTTCTTGAATGACGAGAGCTACCACATGATTAACGATAAGACCATCGGAAAGATGAAAGATGGCGTCATCCTCGTTAATACTGGTCGTGGTGGACTTATCGATACCAATGCCCTCATTCGTGGCATTCTTTCTGGCAAAATTGGTGCTTGTGGACTTGACGTTTATGAAGAGGAAAATCCAAACGTTTATAAGGACCGCGGCGCTGAGGTCTTTGATTCAATTACCTCTACACTTTGCTCCTTCCCTAACGTAGTTATGACAAGTCATCAGGCATTCTTTACTCATGAGGCACTTGCTCAGATTGCTCAGGTTACGCTAGATAACGCAACTGCTTTTTCTGAGGGTACTGACTATGTTGATAAAAGTGTGGTTTGCTAAGTACCAGAGAAACAAACGCTCTGAAAACGGTTACTATTGATAACCGAATGTGATTTTAATTCCTATGAAAAGGAGAGATATGGCTCGCAAAAAGACCAAGATTGTTTGTACTATGGGTCCTGCTACAGAAAGTGATGAGGTCCTTCGTGAGCTCATTCTTGCTGGCATGAACGTCGCACGTTTTAACTTCTCGCACGGTAGCCATGAGTATCACCGCACTATGATTGGTCGCGTTCGTTCTATCTCTGATGAGCTTGGTATTCCTATTGCTATCATGCTTGATACAAAGGGTCCTGAGGTTCGCACCGGTCTTCTCGAGGATGGCAAGAAGGTCACCCTTACTACTGGTGATTCCGTTATTGTCACCACTGATGATGACGTCATCGGCAATGCTCAGCGCTTCTCACTTGACTACAAGAATCTTCCAAAAGAGGTCAAGAAGGGTTCCATCATCCTTATTGATGACGGTCTCATTGGCCTCGAGGTTGATCACGTTGAGGGCACTGACATGCACTGCAAGATCATCAACGGTGGTGAGCTTGGCGAGAAGAAGGGCGTAAACGTTCCTAACGTCAACATTGGCCTTCCTTCCGTCACTGAGCAGGACCGCGCAGACATCATGTTTGGTTGCGAGCTTGGTATTGACGCAATTGCTGCTTCCTTAATTCGTGATGGCGATGCTGTTGAGGAGATTCGTAACATCTGCCGTGAGATGGGTACTCCTAACGTACAGATCTTCCCTAAGATTGAGTCTGCTCTTGGCGTAAAGAACTTTGACGAGATTCTTGCAGCTTCTAACGGCATCATGGTTGCCCGTGGTGACCTTGGCGTTGAGGTTCCTGCAGCTGAGGTTCCTCACATTCAGAAGACTGTCATCAAGAAGTGCAACGACGCTTACAAGCCTGTCATCACCGCAACTCAGATGCTTGACTCTATGATTCGCAACCCTCGCCCAACCCGTGCAGAGGTTACCGACGTTGCTAACGCAATCTACGACGGCACTGACTGCGTCATGCTTTCTGGTGAGTCCGCAGCTGGTAAGTACCCTATTGAGGCAGTAAAGACTATGGCTTCCATCTGCAAGGAGACCGAGAAGTACCTGCCAGTCAAGGATGTCTATCACCAGCGTGAGGGCCTTAAGAACGTCAACGGCGCTACTGGCTTTGCTGCAGTTGATATGGCAATCCGTGTTGACGCTAAGTGCATCATCTGCCCAACCCACTCTGGTCGTACCGCTCGCCTTGTTTCTAACTTCCGTCCAAAGCGTCCTCTGTATGCAATGTCTCCATCTGATGAGGCAGTTCGTCGCACCTGCTTCTATTGGGGTGTCTATGCATTCAAGACCTCTGAGCAGGGCACTCTTTCTAACACCATGTACAACGCTTTGAACATTGCAAAGGAAGTTGGCGTTGTTGAGACCGGTGACATTGTTGTTCTGACTGCTGGCGATCCTCATACCAGCCCACGTCTTGGTGACTACACCACTTCAACTAATGTTGCTATGATCTGCCAGGTTCAGTAAACCGCATTTCAGCTTTAACGTTATATGCACCCAAGCGCTTGCTTGGGTGCATATTTTTTTACATGTGATATTTCTCAGCAACTTGCCAGTAGTTACGCAATTTTCCATCCGACGGTTTTCTCGCGCATGTTAACAAAATCAGCGTAGATACCGCCTTCTTTCATGAGAGATTCATGGGTTCCCCGCTGAACAATGCGCCCCTTATCCAGGACAAGTATCTGATTTGCATTGCGCACTGTTTTTAAGCGATGGGCAATCATGATGACAGTCTTAGACTTTGTAAGCTCGGCGATTGCGCGCTGGAGTTCAAGCTCGTTTTCTGGATCAACATTGGCCGTAGCCTCATCAAGCACCACGATTGGTGCATCTTTTAAGATAGCGCGCGCAATAGAGAGACGCTGACGCTCGCCGCCAGAAAGCATTGAGCCGCCTTCTCCTAAGCGTGTTTCATATCCGTCAGGTAACGCCTGGATAAACTCTTCACAGCAGGCACGCTTAGCTGCGTCAACTACTTGCTCATGAGTTGCACTTGGATTGCCAAACTTAATGTTGTTCTCAATGGTGTCATCAAAAAGGAATACTCCCTGAAATACAGTAGAAAAATTTTGGAGTAGGGCATCAACTTTATAGTCGCGCACATCGCGTCCACCAAGGGTCACTTGACCTGCATTTACATCCCAAAAACGCTCAATAAGACGGACAAGAGTTGTTTTGCCAGATCCACTTGGCCCCACGATGGCACAAGAGGTGCCTGCAGGAATAGAAAGGCTGACATCTTCAAGAATTTGCCTGTCATCGTAGCCAAAGGAAACATGAGAAAGTTCAATGTCGTAGGAATCCGCTTTCTCCAAACCCTCTCCCTCGTCCATTGCGGGAGTGGCGAGAATGGCATTTGTTTGTTCCATTGCAATTTCAAGATTACGCAGAATAGTTGAGAAACGACCAGCAGATTCTAGGCGACTAAACAACATAAATGACATAACTACTACGGTTAAACAAGTAGCTGTATCAAGTGTTCCAGAGAGCCATAGACCAACTGATACCAGGCACATGATAATGCTGGTAGCCTTGGAGATGACCATTTGCAAAACTGAGAAATGAAGCGCCTTAAGCTCAAGGTTAAGCGCTTGAACGCGACAATCGTCAACTGCCTTGGCATATTTTCCTTCAGCATCATCAATAAGAGAAAACGCCCTTACTACACTAATGCCGCGGACATATTCAAGAACAGAGCTGATTAAGGTGGTATTAGCAGCTACATACTTATCTGATACATTGTGCACGTAAGCCTGGAGCAGCTCCATAGTAATACAGAAAAGAACAAACGTAGCTGCAGTTATAAGGCCTAGTTGCCAACAAAACACAAACAAGAACGCAACAATAATTGCAGTTAAAGCTAATCCTCCAACAACCATCATATAGAGCAGGCCGCCAAGATTTTGCATTACATCCAGCTGATTGGTCATAACAGCTGTTACTTCACCCAGGCTATTCTCGTTAAAATAACCCATAGGAAGGCGGCGCAGTGTATCTCCAATTTCCGCGCGCTTGGCACCAGCCATACTAAAATTAGCATCACAGAAATTCTCGCTCTTAAAATGAGCGCAAATGAACGCTCCTATAATGCTCAGAAGCATAACTCCCAGCGCAAAAAATATCGTCTGAGTTGAGAGTGTATCCGTAGTAAGAGCAGTAAAAACAATCCAAAGCGCCGTTATTTGTACGCCTTCAAAGAGGCAGCCAAGAATGGTAAAAAACAGGCCCTTATGGAGTTTCTGGCGATAAGAACTTCCAAACTGAAAGTACATTTTTAAGACAGATAACATTGCTACTCCCCTCCTTAAGCCTCATCAAGTGCGCCGATATGAGCGCGATACATGGTTGCGTAAAGCGGACATGTCTCCATAAGCTGCTCGTGAGTACCCTCAGCTTCAATGGATCCATCATTAACGACAACAATTTTGTCGGCATTTTGTACAGTAGAAAGTCGGTGCGCGATAACCACCAACGTTTTACCAGCCACCAGCTTTGCAACTGCAGATTCAACCTCTGCTTCTGATTCTGGATCTGCGTAGGCTGTTGCTTCATCGAGCATGATAATAGGTGCATTTTTGAGCATAGCTCGAGCAATTGCTACGCGCTGACGCTCGCCACCAGAAAGGTGACCTCCCGAGCCTCCTACAACCGTTTGATAACCATGAGGAAGCGATTGGATAAAGTTGTGGCAGCCAGAAGCTTTTGCACAAGCAATTACCTCTTCATCAGTAGCGTCTTTTTTGCCCATCCTGATGTTTTCCATAATGGTCTCGTCAAAAAGGTAACTATCTTGATCAACGTAAGCTACAAGGTCTGCGAGTTGAGTTGGAGTGCAGGAACGAATATCTTGTCCTCCAATAGACACAGATCCTTCATTTGGATCCCAGAAACCTGCGATAAGCCGAGCAACAGTAGACTTACCTGATCCACTTGGACCAACAAGTGCCGTAACTTGTCCTGGCTCAATATCTAGATTAATTCCGTGAATTACTTCATTGCTTCCGTACGAGAAACAAACATCGCTTAACTTAATTTCAGTCCCTTCAAGTGTGCAGGGAGCCGTGGCTCTCATCTGATCTGGGTAATTCAAAACCTCAGAGATTTCTTTGACAACAGAGCCTACCTGCGCAAGAGAATCCATAAAGCTCATTGCTTCAAAGAGCGGCTGAAAAATTCCTAAAGAAAGCACGGCACACATAACAAACGTAGAAGGAGAAAGAGTTCCCTGAAGCACAAACAAGCATCCCAGAGGCAATACCGTTACTAACGTTGCAGGAGCAATTGACAACATGGCATCCTGCCAGATTTGGCAGTGGCTCATCCAATCAATAAAAGCATGGGCAGAGGCATAAACAGCCTTTGAGAACTTCTCGTAAGAACTTGCGGACTGCCCAAAAGCCTTAATTACCTCAATTCCTGACACATACTCAACTGAGGCATTATTCATCTCTTTACCAGTTACGATAGTATTCTGATACCAATACTCATAGTCTTTCATCATGCCTGATAAACAGGCAAGTCCCACAATAATAGTGAGCAAAGCAGCAAGAGCAAGTCGCCAGTCTAAAACCATGAGGTACACAAAAACCGCAAAAGCAGCTGTAAGGTTTGAAGTTAATTCAGGAACTGCATGAGCAAGTGTGGTTTCAATACTATCGATCTTCTCGACTAACAAGCGTTTGAGAGAGCCGGAAGGCGTATCAAGCACATATCCCATGGGGATAGTTGTCAGCTTCTTTGCCACTCGGGTGCGCATGTTTGCAATTGTCGCAAACGTTGCCTTATGAGAAACGATAGTTGAAAGGTGGTGAAAAACTATTTTTACTAAATAGCTGAGGCCTGCTATAAGTCCCCAATACAGGTAAAACGACCATTCTTGAATTCCATTAAAGATACCAACCACCATGTTGCCTGCGGCAACGTAGGGAACCATTCCTCCCAAAACGCCAATAATGGCAAGGATGACAGACAATGCGTACATACTTTTTCTGTCTGACCACTCGAGCAACACTGCAACAGGATTTACTTCAGATTGCTGAGAATCCTGTTTTGTATTTTGGTTGGACTCAGTAGCTTGAATACATTGGTTCTGACGATTTGCCATACCCACACCGCCTCCTGCCACAAACTCACAATATAGTGTCTGTTATTCAGGCTGGCTTTGACAGAGAAAGCAAGGCTTCAACTGCCATAAGTTAGCTATATATAACTATCTAATAGTTTCAAACTGCTGATTAGCTAAAACAAGCTAGTTTTATAAGTAATCGGTAAGTGGTAAGCAAGCTGCCTGTAATTGAGACGTGTAAATAATCTCATTAAAATACTTATGAAAGCTTAATCTAACCTCAATAATTGGTTAATCTTTATAAGAGACCATGTATCACGAAGACGAGAGGCGTCTTTAACATCTCGAAAGGAAGCTGATCATGGAAAAGCTAGAAAAGGTTGAGGTAATTCGCGAGAAGTGCGGCGTGAGCTATGAGGACGCAAAGGCAGCACTTGACGCTTGTGATGATAATGTTCTTGATGCAATTATTTGGCTCGAGAAGCAGGGCAAGTCCACTAAGCAGACTGCAAACTATACTACTGAGTCAGCTGCACAGTCAGACGTTTCTCCAGAAATGGAA
Organism: Lancefieldella parvula; assembly: GCF_963530955.1. Classification (GTDB taxonomy): domain Bacteria; phylum Actinomycetota; class Coriobacteriia; order Coriobacteriales; family Atopobiaceae; genus Lancefieldella; species Lancefieldella parvula_A. Next base: position 9,109 of record NZ_CAUSFQ010000037.1, read on the forward strand.
GCAGCTCAAATTGCCTACCAAGAATCAAGCAAAAAGTCTGATTTCTCAGAGAATATGTCTTCTCTCTGGGAGAAGTGCAAAGAGCTGTTCCATAAAAGTGTGGAAACAAAATTCATTGTTACTCGTCGCGGTGAGCAGTTCATGGCCATGCCAGTAATTATTCCAATTGTTGGTCTATTCCTCTGGGGTGCTACATTCTGGCTGCTCATCATTGGCTTGTTCTTTGAGATGCGTTATCACATTCAGGGAGCTTATCCTATTGTTGTTGATGTAAATGAGGCAATGGATAAGGCTGCAGATGCAGCGGGTTCCATCAAAAAAGATGTTATCGACAAAAAATAAAATGCAATTGGTTCCAAACCTAAAGTAGAAAACTTCGATATTTAGGCGAGAAAATGATTAAGGTTCTTATCGTTGAAGACGAAGAAAAAATTGCACGCTTTATAGAACTCGAGCTTAAACATGAGGGCTATGAAGTAGACAAAGCTCTTGACGGAAGAACCGGAGCTGAAAAAGCACTGTCAAATGACTACGACCTTATCTTGCTTGATGTACTTCTCCCCCAGCTTAATGGTCTAGAAGTTCTTAGAAGGATTCGTCGCGAGAAAAACACGCCAACTATTATGCTTACTGCTCGTGATTCGGTTATGGATAAAGTAGCTGGTCTCGATGCGGGCGCAGATGACTACCTCACCAAACCTTTTGCGATAGAGGAACTTCTCGCCCGCATTCGAGTGGCCCTTAAGCATCATGAAGCAGACAGTTTAAACTCCCCGACAATTCCTCAAACAGCTGCTACAAGCACCTTTACAATTAAGGGTGTCTCGCTTGATGTTGATCGTAGAGAAGTCTGTGTCAAGAACGATTCAATCGAACTTACTACTAAGGAATTTGAAGTCCTCCGTATGCTTATGGGGCACGCTGGCGTTGTCATGAGCCGTGAGCGTATTGCTTCTGAAGCCTTGGGTTACGAGTTTGCCGGAGAAACTAATAACGTAGATGTTCATATTGCTCATCTACGTGCAAAAATTGACGACCGCTATAACATCAAGCTAATTACTACTGTTCGTGGAGTCGGATATGTCATCAGAGAAGCATAACCAGTCCACCATACAAGAGCATAAAAAGCCTTTCTTTACTCCCTCTGATTCGTCGACAGCTGGAGTAATTACCTGGGGATTTTGGTGGCGTAAGATGATGAATTACGTCGGCTTTAATCTCTTTTTACTGGTAAATATTGCTCTGATTTTTATTTATATGTATAACCAGCATGTTCCACAAGGTACTTTTTATCTAGGATTTTTCCCTACTGAGTCTCACTCTATTTCTCTTACTGGATTCACTTTCTTACACGGACTCTCAAGCCTAAAATACATTGTTCATGGCCCTACTTTTGGCGCAAAAATATTTGATTTAGGCGTAGAGTTAGCACGCTTCTGGCCCATGTATATTGCAATTCTTATCTGGGAAATCATTGATCTGTTGTCATTCTTCGGTGATATGCGCCGTGTCAGAAGAGCTCTTCAGCCCCTCAATACACTTGCACTTAAAGCAGATCAACTTGTGAACGTTGATGCACTTTCCACTGATTCCATAACAAACGAAACCCTGGTAAAAGGCGAGAAAATCAAGAGTCTTGAACAGGCAATTGAAGAAGCCAATATCAACGCTCCAAAGATTCAAACGGGTGACCAAGACCTGGCAAGTATTGAGATTGCCTTGAATAAACTGCTTCAACGTATGCAAGAAGCAAAATTGCAACAGATGCGCTTTGTTAATGATGCCAGCCACGAGCTTCGAACTCCTATAGCTGTTATCCGAGGTTATACTGACATGCTGGATCGCTGGGGTAAGACAGACGAGGCTGTACTAGATGAGTCTATCGCTGCACTCAAATCCGAGAGCGAACACATGCATGACCTTGTTGAGCAGCTTCTCTTCTTAGCACGCGGAGACGCAGGAAGAAATACCCTCACAAAGACTAAGCTCAATCTTGCACGGATAACTTCTGAGGTCTGTGAAGAGTCGGAAATGATTGATCCTACTCACCACTATGCGCTGAAATTTGATCAAAGTGTATTGAAGGATGACCGCTATCAGGTGCTTGCTGACACCGCAATGATTAAGCAGTCTATCCGTATCATCGTACAAAATGCCGCTCGATATTCTGCTGCTCAGGCCACCATTTCTTTTAATGTCGCGTATGACGAGAAAACCGTTCAAGTTTCAATCGAAGATGAAGGTATGGGCATGTCCGAGACAGCAGCCGCTCATATTTTTGAGAGATTCTGGAGAGCCGACAACGCTCGTATTGAAAGCAACGAGGGTTCTGGACTTGGCTTATCCATTGCTAAATGGATTGTCGATAATCATGACGGCTCTATTGAGGTACTTTCACGCGAAGGTGTAGGCACACGTTTTACCATTGTTTTGCCGCACGCAATGTCATAGTGAACTCAAAGGCACATCCAAAAGTAAAAGGTCCTTCTCGTCAGTCGTGAACTGCCTCCCATTTCTTGGACATAAGAAATGGGAGGCAGTTCATATGCGGG
>NZ_CAUSFQ010000038.1:0-11513 GCF_963530955.1 Lancefieldella parvula
GGAACTGTTTACGCAGGTGAGCTGCAGGATCTTCCTGCATACCACCAAAGAGCTCCATGCAAGCGCGAGCAACACGGTCTGGTGTATCAAGCAGACCTTCTCGCTCTGGATCCTCACCAATAGCAAGCAAAAACTCCTTGACCGCGGCTTTTACGCGCTCTTGGTCAAGCTCTTTATAGTTATTTTCCGCTGCCATGAGACAACCTGCCTTTCACTCTTATGCAAGCGTTCTTTGAGCTGCAGCAACAACATGGCGAGCAAGAATTGCTGTTGTCACGCTACCTACACCGCCAGGAACAGGAGTATAAGCACTTACCAGAGGAGCTACCTGCTCTGTATTAACATCGCCAACAAGCTTTTGAGCTGCTTCATCCCAGTTAATACCCACGTCAATGATGGTCTGACTATCTCTTACGTAGTCAGCCCCAATAAGGTGCGCACGACCTGCGGCCACAACCACAACCTCTGACTGCTTAAGCGTAGCAGCAAGGTCTTTGGTCTTGCTGTGGCACACCGTCACTGTAGCGTTTCTTGCACTTAAAAGCGCAGCTACCGGACGACCAATGACGTTAGAGCGACCAACAACAGCAACAGGTGTTCCCTCAAGAGGTACCTGGTAGAAATCAAGAAGCGCCAGAACTGCCTCTGCGGTGCAAGGCCCCAGTGCACCAGGAGTTCCACAAAGCGTTGCCAGTAGCATGGAATCAGTTGCGCAATCAACATCTTTTTCTGGTGCTAGATGCTGAAGCGCTTCATGCTCGTCAATTCCAGCAGGAAAAGGACGCATGGGCAGACAACCATGCACCAATGCGTCGGCAGAAACCTGGTCAAACGTAGCATTTACCTGCTCTTGTGTGGCGTCTTCTGGAAGCTCAATGGTCTCAACTTCAAAGCCTACCTTCTCCGCACGCGTATATGCCGCGCGCTCATAGGTAAGGTCATCGCTTTTCTGCCCTATACGAACAATAACCAGCTTAGGAGTTACGCCTTGTGCGCGAAGTTCCTTGACCTGAGCGGCAAGTTTTTCAGTTATTGCTTTAGCAACAGAAGCGCCACGAAGCTCCTGCGACAGAGTCTCTGAGCTCATGTTATGCCTCCTGTCTCAGCTGTGTGCTCACCGCATCGCTTACGGCGTCAGCTCGTGATACATAGGTGTCCAGAAGCTTATCTGCCTCATCAAGCAATGTTTGAGCATAGGCCGTATCATGCATGGAGCGCGTGTTTACAAACAACGTGTGAGAAGCTGCAATCAAAGCACCGCGCGCAAGAGCAGCACCGCAACCTACGTCGGATAAAAGCATACGAGATCCCTTGATAAGCATCTCTTCGAGAAGTTCAATGGACTCGCACACTTTTCTCATAACCTTCAGTGGAGGCTGAGCTGCTTCTTTAAGAGCATCCTCAACAATCTCTACGCGCTTTGGATCATCTTTAGACACACTAAACGCGCTGGAAACCAGCAAAAACTGGCGAGAGTCCTCATCCATAAGCTCCATGAAGTCTTGGCGAAGAGCTCCAGCTCGGGCGATGTATTTTGCAAGATCATCTTCATGCTGAGCATAGGCAGGTTTTCCTTGTGCGTACACACCAGCCATTGAAGCCAAAGACACTGCAAGTGCCCCTACATAAGCGGCAGCACTACCGCCACCAGGAATAGGCTCTTTAGCAGCAAGGTGTTGAGCATAAGAGTCAGCGCTATAGGTTGTAAACGCAACTTCTTCAGGTGAAGAGGGATAAGACATTAGAAAAGACCCACAATTCTTCCATCATCAAGAACATCAATATGCTCTGCAGCAGGAACCTTTGGAAGTCCTGGCATGGTCATAATAGAACCAGTAAGGCAGACCACAAAGCCAGCACCTGCAGAGACACGAACTTCTCGCACAGTAATCTTAAAGTTTTCTGGAGCACCCAATTTAGTCTGGTCATCAGTAAAAGAGTACTGAGTTTTTGCCATACAAATAGGAAGCTCGCCAAAGCCAAGCTCTTCAAGCTGCTGAAGTTGCTTGGCAGCGCTTGGAGCAAATTCAACACCATCGGCGTGGTAGATCTTGGTAGCAATGTTAGTAATTTTCTGCTTCAAAGACTCTTTGACATCGTAAGCAAAAGTGAGCTTAGACTCAGTCTGGCAAAGGCGCATGACCTCTTCTGCAAGAGCCTGGCCGCCCTTTCCACCTTTTGCCCAAACCTCAGACAGCACTACATTTACGCCACGCTTCTTGCACTCCTCCTCTACCAGAGCAAGCTCTTCAGCGGTATCGGTTGGGAATGCATTGATAGCAACAACTACAGGAAGACCGTAGACGGTCTGAATGTTGTCAACGTGACGAAGCAGGTTAGGAATGCCCTCTTTAAGCGCATCAACGTTTTGCTGGTTAAGATCTGCTTTGGCAACGCCTCCGTTGTACTTAAGAGCACGAACGGTTGCCACCAAAACAACAGCCGATGGAGCAAGGCCAGTAGCTCTGCATTTGATGTCCAAGAACTTCTCGGCACCAAGATCTGCACCAAAACCAGCCTCGGTAACAACGTAATCAGCAAGACGAAGAGCAGTCTTTGTTGCCTCAACCGTATTGCAACCGTGAGCAATGTTGGCAAAAGGACCGCCGTGGACAAGAGCAGGTGTGTGCTCAAGTGTCTGGACCAGATTAGGCTGAATAGCATCTTTGAGCAGTGCGGTCATAGCCCCCTCTGCGTGAATGTCACTGACGGTAACAGGCTTGCGATCGTAGGTGTAGGCAATAACCATTCTACCCAGGCGCTCTTTAAGATCTTTGATGCCCGAAGCAAGGCAAAATACGGCCATGACCTCGGAAGCGACCGTGATATCAAAGCCGTCTTGTCTTGGCATGCCATCAGCAATGCCGCCAAGTCCGTCAACAACATTTCTGAGCTGGCGATCATTCATGTCAACACAGCGTTTCCACACCACGCGGCGTGGATCAATGTTGAGGTTATTACCCTGCTTGATGTGGTTATCCAGCATGGCGGCGCAGAGGTTGTTTGCAGCGCCGATGGCGTGGAAGTCTCCGGTAAAGTGAAGGTTGATGTCCTCCATAGGAACTACCTGGGCATAGCCGCCACCTGCAGCACCGCCCTTGACACCAAAAACAGGGCCCAAAGAAGGCTCTCTAAGAGCCAACATGGCAGACTGTCCCAAGCTGGTCAAGGCATCTGCCAGACCTACCGAGGTAGTGGTCTTTCCCTCGCCCGCTGGCGTTGGGTTAATGGCAGTTACCAGCACAAGCTTGCCGCGAAGAGGCTTATCTGCCAAAGCACGTGCATCAAGCTTTGCCTTATAGCGACCATAAGGCTCCAGCAAATCCTCTGGAATACCCGCACGCTTTGCCACCTCAAAGATGGGAAGCATCTCGGATGATTGAGCAATCTCGATATCGGATTTAACCTCAGACATGTTGTTCCTAACCTAAAGTGGACTGCATGCACGTACTAAACACATGATGCGGCTGTTACACCGCATCAAGTTTTACCTATGAGAAGTCAGCAATCTGCTGCTCTAGCTGAGCAACAAGCGTAGTAAGTTCTTCTGCGCGCGCACGTTTCTTCTCGATAACTTCAGGCGCTGCCTTAGCAACAAAGCCCTCGTTAGCAAGGGTACGCTCCACACCAGAAAGCTCCTTCTTTGCGGACTCAAGATCCTTCTGAAGACGCTTAGCCTCTGCAGCAAGGTCAACAAGCTCGCCCAGAACAACGTACATCTCAAGGCCAGCGTCGGTGACAGAAACAGAACCGGCGGGCTTCTGAGGAGCCTCAGCAACCTCAAGCGAGCTTACACGGCCAACGTTCTGAATGAAGGCTGCCTGCTCCTTCAGAGCTGCAACATCCTGTGCTGGAGCTTTAACCACAACAGCAAGATCTGTCTTTGGAGACAGCCTATAACGAGCGCGAGAAGAACGAACAGCAGAAACAACAGTCTTAGCAAGCGAGAAGTTATGCTCAGCTGCCTCGTCAACAAAGTTGGCAAGTTTCTGTGGGTCTGGCCACTCAGAGATCATCAAGAACCCTGCTTCGTGACTCAGAAGACCGGATGCAGGAAGAGCATCCCAAACGCTCTCGGTAACAAATGGCATGGCAGGGTGCAAAAGCCTCATGCTGACGTCCAGGACAAAGACAAGGTTGCGCTGAACCTGCAGGCGCTCCTCAGGAGTTCCGTCTAGAAGGCGACCCTTGCAGAGCTCAATGTACCAGTCGCAGACATCATTCCAGAAGAAAGACTGAATGTTGCGGGCATACTCGCCAAAGCCATAGGTCTCAAGCTGCTCAGTTGTCTCTGCCACAACCTTAGCAAGGCGCGAGAACATCCATGCGTCTTCTGGCGTTTCTGCCTTTGGCATGCCGGCAGTGTAGCCGTCAAGGTTCATCTGAACAAAGCGGCTTGCATTCCAAATCTTAGTAACAAATGAACGTGCCTGATCAGTTCTTGGAGACTCAATAAGCTCACGAGTCTTTTTATCCAGAACAGCGTCAAACTTAACGTCCTGGTTGTTAGTAATAAGTGTAAGCAGGTTGTAACGCATTGCGTCTGCACCATACTTAGCAATCAGGTCCATAGGGTCTACGCCGTTACCCTTTGACTTGGACATACGGCTGCCGTCCTTAGCCAAAATGGTTGCGTAGATGTAAACATCGTGGAATGGAATCTCTTTGGTGAAATAAAGCGAGCTCATAATCATGCGAGCAACCCAAAGAGCAATGATGTCTCGAGCGGTTACCAGGACCTGCGTTGGATGGTGACCCTCAAGCTGCTCAGGATGGTCTGGCCAACCCTGTGTAGCAAAGGTCCACAGCTGAGAAGAGAACCAGGTATCCAGAACGTCCTCATCCTGGTGAACATGATGACCGCCACACTTTGGACAAACATCAGTGTCTTCCATAAGCGCATCCTGCCAGCCACAATCATCGCAGTAGAACACAGGAATGCGGTGTCCCCACCAAAGCTGCCTGGAGATGTTCCAGTCGCGGAGATTTTCCATCCACGTGAGGTAGGTCTGAGTCCAACGCTCTGGGTGGAAGGTAACCTGACCGTCTTTGACTACCTGTGCAGCAGGCTCTTTGAGCCTATCGACAGCAACAAACCACTGCTCAGAGAGCCATGGCTCAAGCGTAGTGCCGCAACGGTAGCAATGCATAACGGAGTGATCAAGGTCTTCAACGTGATCAAGCAGACCGTGCTCTTCAAACCAAGCAACAATAGCCTCACGAGCCTGATCTCTATCAAGGCCGGAGAACTCACCATAGCCGTCAACCACAACAGCATGCTCATCAAAGATGTTGATCTGCTCAAGATTGTGAGTCTGACCCATAGCAAAGTCGTTAGGGTCATGAGCTGGGGTTACCTTAACAAAACCGGTACCAAAGCCTGCGTCAACATGCCAGTCAGAGAAGATTGGAATCTCTCTGTCAACAATTGGCAGAATAACGGTCTTTCCCACAAGGTCAGCCTTTTCTGGGTCTTGAGGAGAAACAGCTACGCCCGTATCGCCCAGCATGGTCTCTGGACGAGTAGTAGCTACGGTAATGTACTCAACGCCATTAACAGGCTCTTTGAGAGGATAGCGCAGGTACCAAAGATGGCCCTTCTCGTCAGCGTACTCTGCCTCATCGTCAGAAATAGAAGTCTCGCAATGAGGGCACCAGTTTACGATGCGCTTACCACGATAAATAAGCTGGTCATGATACCAGTCAACAAAGACCTTACGTACTGCCTGAGTGTACTCAGGAGACATGGTGAACTTCTCGTCATTAAAATCAATGGAGCAGCCCATGCGCTTAATCTGAGAAACAATGGTTCCGCCGTACTCGCGCGTCCAATCCCAACAAGCCTCCAAGAACTTCTCGCGACCAATCTCCAGGCGAGAAATACCCTCTGACTTAAGCTTTTTATCAACCTTAGTCTGGGTTGCAATGCCTGCGTGGTCTGTTCCAAGAATCCAACGAGTTGAATAACCGCGCATGCGAGAATAACGAATGTAGGCGTCCTGGATGGTGTCATCCATGGCATGGCCCATGTGAAGGATGCCGGTAACGTTTGGTGGAGGGATAACTACCGTACGGTCTTCAGTTCCCTTACTACGACCATAGCAATCTGCCTTTATCCACTTTTCAATGAGCTCAGGTTCAGCTGCCTGAGGATCATAATTCTTGGGCATTTCTTCCACAGTAATCTTGCCTTTCATATGCTTTTAGCAGTATTCCTATTAACCATTTGAACAGTATAATGCATTAAAACAGATGTGGTTTAGGGGAATATATTAATGTAATTTTAATATTACATATAAAAAATTACACTTTGTATAAAAAGTAGTAGTATTGATTTGTCACAACATTCAATTCAAAGTTTTAGCTGAAAGAAGCCATAACAAACATATCAAACACTAAAATTGATTGAAAAAATCAACAACATTTAAATCAAAAGTATAGTCAACAACTTTTTCTACAGGTTAAGAAGGTTTGACATGAAAAGCACTGTTAAAGAAATTCAAAACGACCTTAAGCGGAGTCTGTTTTGGAGTAACAAAAAGTTATTATTTGGCTCTTTTTTCTTTACGACTTCTCTAGAACTAGTTACGGTATGTTCTCCCTATATAACTTCAATTCTCATGAATTCCGCTGTGTCAGGATCATTTAATGATTTTCTACAAGGTTGTCTATTTGCCGCCATATTAACAATCTCAGCAATTACAAATAAATTAGTGGTTCGTTATTTTGTTCCTAATTATCTCTATCATGCTGCTAACTCTTATCGCAACACCGCATTTAAATACATGCTGAAAAAAGGTATAAACTCGTTTGAAGCAAGTGGTAGTTCCGTTTATGTATCTGCACTTACTAATGATTTAAATACTATAGAGACTACATATCTTGAACAGATGTTTTCTTTGGTAAGCGATAGCATATCTTTCATTGTGGCCCTCATAATGCTCATGGTTCAAAGCATTCCATTAACTATGGTAGCTATTGCCGCTTCAATTCTTCCTCTAATCATTGGCGTAAAGCTAGGTGGAACACTCGGTAAAATTCAAAAAGAATCTTCTGCAAAAACTAGTCAATTCATTGCCCAAGTCACTGATCTAGTAAAAGGCTTTCCTTTGATAAAAGCTTACGGTGCAACAAAGGCTGCAGTGAGACTTTTTGAAGAAGACAATAAAGCTCTTGAAAAATCAAAAAGAGAAAGTAGAAAAACTACTCGATTCATTAATACTCTGAGTTGGAGTGCTTTCGGCTTATCTCAATGGGCTGTTTTGATTGCTGGTACATATCTTTGTATTTCAAATCAAGGAGTAACACCTGGTGTAATTCTTATGGCTACGTTACTTATGAATTACATTAGTCTCCCTTTACAAACAATTCCACCGGTACTCGCATCGCGTAAGGCTTCAAATGATTTGATTTTAAAATTTTCTGAGACTCTTGCTGACAATGAAGAAGAAGAGGGGCAACAGACATTAGATAAAGTTACAGAAGGAATAGTCATCAACAATCTTTCATTTGCTTACGAACAAAATAAAGCTGTGCTGAAAAATTTATCAATCAAACTTCTGCCTAATAAAAGTTATGCAATTGTTGGAATATCAGGATCTGGAAAATCTACTTTATTTAATCTGCTCATGGGTGGCAATTTAAGTTATCAAGGAAATATATTTTACGATAGCTTAGAGTTAAGAACTATTAATAAAAAGAGTCTCTATCAAAATGTTTCACTCGTACAACAAGAGAATTTCTTATTCAATGCATCCATTGAAGACAACATTACTATGTTCGAAAACCACTCAAAAGATGCTATTTTCCAAGCATGTGAAAAAGCTGGTCTTACAGATTTCATTAAACAAAATAAGCTGAGTTATCAATGTGGTGAAGCAGGTTCAAACCTTTCTGGTGGCGAACGTCAAAGAATTTGTATTGCTAGAAGTTTGTTAAAGGGTTCTAACGTTCTGTTTTTCGATGAAGCTACATCAGCGCTTGACCATTCAACTACTGACCAAATTATAAATTCAATAACAAATCTCAAAGGAACACTACGTCTAGTTATTACACACAACTTAGAGGAAGCTCAGCTGAAAAAATTTGACGAAATTATTGTAATGAAAGAAGGTAGTATTATCGAAATGGGTTCGTTTGAGGAGCTTATGCAACAAAATCATTACTTTAAGGCCCTCTATACTCTTGAACAATAAATACTATCTGCAGATACATTTTATGAGGAGCTCTATGTCTGCCACAATTCCTGAAGCCACTGCTCGACTTGAACTTGTCCTGGGAAAAGAACGCCTTGGGCAGATTCAAAATTCCTGCGTCATGGTCTTAGGGCTTGGTGGCGTTGGTTCAAACTGTGTTCAGGCGCTGGCCAGAGGCGGTGTAGGCACCTTTGTGTTAGTGGATGCTGATGCAGTAGAAGCATCCAACCTTAACAGGCAGGCTATTGCCTATGTGAGCACCATTGGAAAAAGAAAAGTTGATGTCACCAAAGAGATGATTCTGGACATTAATCCAGACGCTCACGTGGTCACCCTTGATGCTTTTTTGCTTAAAGACAACGTTGACGAGCAGCTCTCTGCTCTTCCAAAACCAGATGTTGTAGTTGATGCTATCGATACCATTTCTGCCAAATTGGCTGTTGTTGCGTGGTGTCAGAAAAACGATATCTACCTCATCTCCAGCATGGGCGGCGGCAATAAAATCCACCCAGAACTTCTGGAGATTACTACACTTTCAAAAACACATACCGATGCTCTCGCAAGAGTAATGAGAAAAGAGTCCAAAAAGCGCGGCCTTGCCGACTTCCGTGTGCTCTACTCACCCGAGCCTGCGCGACCAGTTTTTGCACCAGAGGGAGCAACGGGCAAATCTGCCAAGCTAGGCACTATGTCCTACTACCCTCCTATTATGGGTCAGATGATTGCCTCAGACGTCATTCTGCATCTTTCAGGGCTTGATCATGAGTAACCTCACGTACTTTGATGCGCACGTCCATGCCAACCTTATGGACTCTCCGCTCAATGTAGCGAGAAGTTCTCATGACGCCGGATTAGGTTTCTTTGCCTGTGGTGTTACTCCTCACGACTACCTTGAACTTGCTCCTCAGCTTACGCAAGACAACATCCGCGTGGGACTTGGAGCACATCCCTGGTACATCTCTGATGGGCGCGTTACTCAAAAAGATATAGAGCTCCTGCTAGAGCTTATGGAAGAGACGCTTTACATTGGTGAGGTTGGGCTAGATTTTTCTTCTCGCTATTGTGTTGATGGATTGCAAGAGCTGCAGGTTAAGACCTTTACGAAGATTTGCGCTCGCGCTGCAGAACTTTCACGTAACAGCCAACCTCGGGTGCTCTCAATGCACACCGTTAGAAGTGTTGATACGGTGCTAGATATTCTTGAACAGACAGGAGCTGCTCAAGTATGCATTCCTATCGTCCACTGGTTTAGCGGTAACTCAGATGAACTCCAGAGGGCCATTAAACTTGGCTGTTGGTTCTCTGTTGGCGAGATGGGCCTTAAGACTAAGCGTGGCCGTGAATACGCTAAGGTCTACCCAAAAGATAAACTCCTTACCGAGACTGACCTTCCCTCCAGTGATCACACAGATATCGACGCACTTGACATTGTGGACAGCCTTAAGCGAGCTCTTCTTGGGCTCAGTGAGGCCCGTGGATACTCTGTGCAAAGTGAAGTAATGGCAAACGCAGCAGGCGTTTTTGGCGTCTAAGTGTTAAAGTCTTACGTATGAGAAGATTACGTAAAATACCCACACAACGCCTTGTTGGAACAGGCAGGGCGCAACTTTCTGGAGCAATGCTTGCAAGCTCATCCGATGAGCTGGGTCTTGCTCTTAATGACGTTGTGCTTGTATTTGCCTGCAGCGATAACTTTGTGCCGTATTTATCTGTAGCAATTCAATCCATCATTGAGAACGTCAATCCGGAACGTCGTTACGACATCATTGTTTTGACTCGTGATCTCACTCCTACCAGCATGATTACGCTTACTCGTCAGGCTCAGCTTGTTGATAACGTCCATGTTGGCTTCTTAGATGTTGACGCTGCCCTTGGTGATATTGAGCTTCCTCATCATGGTCACTTTAGACCAGAAACTTACTACAGGCTGCTTGCTCCCTCGCTGCTTCCTAACGTCAATAAAGCCATCTACCTTGACTCTGACCTGGTAGTTAATACCGATATTGCAGAGCTCTATGATATCGATGTCACAGGATACTTGGTAGGCGCTACGCGCGACGCAGATACTATTGGACAGATTGATGGCTATGACGCCACAGTTGGCCCCTACCTCAAAAATGAGCTGGGTATGGATGATCCTCACGATTACTTCCAGGCAGGCGTCATTTTGATGAACCTGGAAGAGATTAGAAAGCAGATTTCTCCTGAGGAGTTTCTAAAGGTATCAACCATGCGTGCATGGCGCTGGCTTGATCAAGATGTTCTTAACAGGTTTGTAAACGGCCATTATCTTCGTATTAATATGAAATGGAATTACCTGGTAGACTGGCAATTCCTTCGCCGTGATCACATTGTTGCTCAGGCACCAAAAGATGTGCGAGAAGAATACGAAGAAGCCCGAAAGAATATCTGCATTGCGCATTTTGCAGGACCAGACAACAGGCCTTGGCTCTATCCAAACTCAGACCTTGCAGGCCTTTTCTGGTTCTATGCTCGTCGCTCCCCTTATCTTGAGGAGCTTCGTTCACAGCTTGAAGAGTCAAGACGTACGGTAAGAGGTCTTTCTCACCGCGTGCAAAGTGGTGTTCTTTTCCGCGGCTTGATGCCGTTGTTTGACACCGTTTTTCCACCAGGCACCAAAACCCGCACCAAAGTCATTACGTCATACAACAAACTTGGTGGCGGCAACCTGTAACGCATAAGAAAACCTCCCATTTCTCCTATCCAAGAAATGGGAGGAAATTCATTTTGACTTTCTTGTTAGTTTGCTACTCTACGACGTCAGTTAGTTTTTCTCGAGTATTGAGATTTGCACTCTGTGCGATTCGATCTATTTCATTAATCCACTCAGTATCTTTATCCTGAAACAATTGATTACGCTGATACTCTTGCATTTCTCCGCTCATAGATTGAGAGTATGCCACCTGATTACCAATACACAAATCAATATTGTCTGTTTTTGCTCTTGTATCAGATGTATTGATTATCTTTAGACATATACAACTATTACTCTGACCATTTTGCGTTGCAGCATTAAAAATATCGGCATTCTTAAATTGAATGTGATATGCCTCTGCATTTCCTAGCAGCGCATTTATAGCATGCGGCCCAAGGTCTTGCATCACATAGCCAATAAATTTTCCATTTCTAGAAATCATCCAATACACGGAGTTACACAAAAGCTCTCCGTCTTTTGAATAGACAAATTGAACCGGACCAGAGATTTGCAAGTCTTCAACTTTCAAATCATTTAATCCAGACTGGCTTATCCAGACTGAATCTTCCTGCCCTAACTCAGAACGCCAATTATCAATAAAA
>NZ_CAUSFQ010000039.1:0-11510 GCF_963530955.1 Lancefieldella parvula
TTGATTAGGAACATGTCGATTCTTCGGCAGAACCTACCAAAGCTGCGCTATTTTGTGCGCCAGGCTTAAAAGCCAACGCTAACACGCTGCAGAATCATAATCACCCGCATATGAACTGCCTCCCATTTCTTATGTCCAAGAAATGGGAGGCAGTTCACATTCGTCGGGCGCTTTTTTATGCCGTTTACGGATGTACATTTGGAACGCGACGTGTGTGCTGGTAAAATATTAAAAAGTTGATGAAGGAGGTACTATGTCACTGTATCGTCATCTACGTTCTAGTTTGGGTTCAGCCCAAAAAATTGCGCTTGCTGCCAGCACTTTTGTCATGACAGTTGCGCTACCCGTTATCGCATTAGCTGATGTTATTTCTACGCCAAACATTGAGAGGGATTCTAGTTTCCTGGTCATGGCTGCAATTTCTACTCTTGTGGCAGTAATTGGCTTCATTATGATCATAAGGCGTCGCAGGTAAAACCTTGTCCACAACACAGCAGATTCTTCCCAAAAAAGAAGTCACTACCTTTGCATTTGCGTTATGTCATTTTGTAGTTGACTTTGCATGCGTATCTACCATGCTCTGCGCGGTAAGCCGAGTGTTGGGCGAGTCTGGCCAGGGTTCGATGGAAGTTGTTGCGCTAAGTATTTTACTGTATGACATAGTTGCCTTTACCCTGCAGCTCCCTATAGGCATTGCGCTGGATCAGCTGGATAAGAACTCCTATGCCGCCTTACTTTCGTATGCTTTAGTGGGTGCTGGAGTTGTTCTTTCGCTGGTCCCTATAGCCCTTCTCGAGTGGCCTGCGATTCTTTTGCTTGCGATTGGAAATGCGCTCTTCCATAGTGCAGGTGGACTGAGCGTCCTTAATATCTCGCAAAAACATGCAGGACCTTCGGGAATCTTTATTGCAACTGGTGCAATTGGAGTCTTTTTAGGCACACAAAGTGCTCAAATGGGAAGACTTCAGATTGCATTTTCCCTGCTTGTGCTATTGTTCTTATGCGCGCTTATCACGCTTGTAGTACAAAAGGTTAACAAGAAGTACTGGAACGTGCATAACGTTACGTTTGATATTCCTAGGCTTTCGTCCAATACATTGCTTGCGATTGCACTGCTGAGCCTTGTGGTGGCGCTGAGAAGCTATGCCGGCATGGTTATGGCATTTCCTTGGAAGAGTGAGATGCTCTTACTGGTGTTAAGCATCCTTGGCGTATTTGCAGGTAAAGCGCTTGGTGGAATGGTTGCTGATCGTATTGGCTTTAGGACTACAGCTACCTTTTCGCTCATTGTTGCAGCCACCTTGTTTGTGCCCTCATGGGAGATACCGGTTATGGGCCTTCTGGGTGTATTTTTCTTTAACTTTACTATGTCCATTACGTTGGCATCTCTAGCAAACATCTTGCCTAACGCAAAAGGCACCGCGTTTGGACTGGCCAGTTTCTCACTAGCTGTAGGTGCGTTGCCTGCGCTCGCAGGATTCCGAATTGAGCATCCTGCGATGCTCTCTGGTATCAGTTTGGTCTCGGCACTTGCGTTGGGCGTAGGTCTTACGTTAGTCAAAGATTCCGTGGCTACAGGACCATTTGGTCATGAGCGTATGTTCCAGGCAGCACAAGTTGTTGAGGCTGTAGAGGAAGATGTTCTAATCGCAGAGCCATCTGATCAGGTTGATGAGCTTGCGGTTGAAGATGAACTTGCAGGAGAAGATTATCCTGTGGCTAAAGGTAAACTGGCCGCTGAAGGCAACCAAGCAGAAGGCTAATGGCATGGACGACCAAATATTTTTGTTGCCGTATTTGATTACCATTATTCCAATATTTGCGTTTTGTCTGATTCTGACTATTACTGTTGAGCTTATTGTCGCAAAATCGCTGGGCGTTAAAGACAATCAAGCGCTGTTGATTGTTGTTGCTGCTCAAGTGCTTACTAATCCAATTGCCGTTTTTATCACAAGCGCCCTTGTTGATGTGGTTGCTAACGACGTTCAGTACTGGGCGTGCGTCATAACTGTTGAGCTGGTTGTTATTGCTGTCGAAGGTCTCATTTACAAGGTAAAAAGAGTAAGCAACACCCCATGGACTCTTTCAATCTTGGCCAACCTTGCGTCAGTAACCGTAGGTATTCTCGTTCAAACACTTATATAAAAATTTGGCGAGAAACCCTTTGAATAGAAGGGGTTTCTCGCCAAATCTGGGTGATTATTTGAGTTGAAGCCTTAATGAACCATCGCAATAAGAAGAGCTCCGACCATAAGACCAATGGATGTTCTGAGAGCCGCTGAGGCTTGCCTGTGCAAGAGCTTTTGCGCGCGGGTTGCGTGCGTGAGCTGGGCTTCTGAAGTGTTGAGTGTACGCATTGGTCCTCCTTTCTTAGTTCTTGTCTAGTATATGCCTAAAAGTAAGCTTTGGTAAACTCTTTAGTATAAAAATGATACAAAAAACCACGCCGAGGGTGAGTCCAATCATTCCTCCAGAAGAGGCGTCTAAGTAATAACTGCCTGTTATTCCAATCAAAACGCTGACCGTGGCAATAAGCGGAGAAATCCAGAGCATATGTCGCATCTGATTGGTAAGAAGCCTTGCGCAGGCACCCGGAACAATAAGCAGCGAGACTGACAAAATGACGCCAACTGCCTGGAGCGATATGACAATTGCGAGGGCTAAGGCAACAAGCAAAAATGAAGTGAGTGTTTTAGTAGAAAGACCGATTGCTTGAACCTGCGTGGGATCAAATGAAAGCAAGGTCAGGTCCTTGTTTTTAAGGATGAGCAGGATTGCAATAGGCAGGCCAATACAAAGAACTTGCAGCATGTCGGGAGTAGTGACACCTAAAAGGTTTCCAAAGAGTATGTGCGAGAGGTTAATCTGACTTGGAACCTTGGATATGAGAACTGTTCCTAGTGCAAAAAACGTTGTAAATACAATGCCGATAGCAGTATCGGGGCGCACAATTTGGCTCTTTTTGACTTGTCCGACCAACACCACGGTAATGAGAGCAAACACAAGTGCTCCTACCAGATAGGGAAGTCCCAGCAGATGAGCAATGACCACGCCTGGGAGAATAGAATGCGAGATGGCGTCGCCCATAAGCGACCATCCCATGTGTGTGATCCAGCAGCTCAAAAGCCCGCAGACTATGGCGGTTGCAATTCCGGTGATGAGGGCTCGCTGCATGAATGCGTATTGGAGAATGTCTACCTCAGGCATGGAGCACCTCCTCAATGTGGGTATCTTCGGAAATACCAAGGTTCTGCAGGAGGGCGTCTCCAGAAAGAATTTCTTTCGAGGGACCCTGCGCGGTTATGGTTTTATTGATGACCAGGCAGAGCGGGAATTTTTGCTGGGCCAAATTGATGTCGTGAATTGAAACGAGCAATGTTTTGCCTTCTTTACTGAGGTTATTGAGCTGTTCGGTGATGATGGTTTCAGAGCGAGCGTCTACTCCCGCAAACGGTTCGTCGAGAAATACCAGCTCAGCAGCTTGCGCTATTCCGCGTGCCACAAAAACACGCTTTCTTTGTCCGCCCGAGAGTTGGGCAAGTGGACGATCTGCAAGGTCGGCCAGGTTAACGCGTTCAAGTGCCTGGGCAACCAGCTCTTTGTCCTGAGTGGAAGGTATGCGCATCCAGCCCTGATGAACATATCTTCCCTGCATAACAACGTCTTTTACGAGCAGCGGAAACGTTGCGTCAATTGCCTCCGTTTGAGGGACGTAAGCGACTTTTCCCTGCTTGCGCGCCTGTGAAAGAGGTTGCTGACCCCAAGTAAGTGACCCCTCCCATGCGATGGTGTCCATCAGCGCTTTGAAGAGCGTAGATTTACCGGCGCCATTGACGCCAACAAGTGCGCAAAGATCTCCTGTTGAAAGCGAGAAATTCACGTCATAAATGATGGGTTTCTCGCGGTCTTTTTTCTCGTACCAGGCGCAAAGTTGCGAAACACAAAGATTCATCGAACAATTACCTTCCCATGAGACCAGATACGATTGCGTCTGCATCGTGTTGCAGCAGGTCAAGATAGGTGGGCACGGGGCCGTCGGCTTCCGAGAGGGAGTCTACGTACAAGATGTTCTTCTCGTCAGTTCTGAGGACAGCACCCGTCTCGTCGGCTACCTGCTGCATTGCCTTGGGGCTTACCGTGGATTCGCAGAACACCGCAGGAATTTGCTGGGCTTTTACGGTTTCGACGACCTTGGCAATCTGCTGCGGAGTGCCTTCATCAGCGGCGTTAACGGCCCAAAGGTAGAGTTCCTTCATGTTGGTATCGCGGCACAGGTACGAGAACGCTCCCTCGCAGGTTACAAGCGTGCGCTGGCTCTCCGGCAGGGCGCTAAGCTCCTCAATCAGGTGAGAGGAGATGTTGTCGAGCTCCTTTTTGTATGCGTCGCCGTTGGCTTCAAAGTCTTTGGCGTGGTTAGGGACAAGGTTGCTGAGCGCGCGGACGATATTCTCGACATAGATCTTGCCGTTTGCGGGCGACATCCACGCATGCGGATTGGCTTGGCCCTGGTAGTCGCCCTCGGCGATGGGGATGGCGGTGATGCCTTCGCTGAGGTCGGCGCGCTGTGCTTGCGAGTCGGCAACAAAGCGTTCAAACCAGCGCTCAAGCCCCAGTCCGTTGTTGAGGATGAGCTGGGCCTTTTGCGCGCGCTTGAGGTCGTCGGGCGTAGGCTCGTAGTCGTGGATTTCGGCGCCGGCCTTGGTGATGGATTCTACCTGGCAGAACTCGCCCGCAACGCGAGAAGCCATGTCTTGGATCACGGTGAAGGTGGTCAAGACAAGGGGCGCCGAAGAGTTCTGGTTTTGTGCGGCGTCTGCGCTAGCAGCAGAATCGCGTGGGCTACATGCGGCGAGAGAAGCGATTGCTGCCACAGAGCTTGCGCCAAGCAAGGTGAGCGCTGACCTGCGGGATAGGAGAGGGTTGCAGGTGAGGCGCGATTGCGGGTTTGCGACTGCCGAGATATGCGTGCAGTGATGTTTCATAGTGACTTCCTTAAAAGATATGAGAGCAAGTAGCTACGGGGCTGAAAGCAAAAAACTGATAGCGTGAAGCCAAGAGTTAGGTGTTTGGAGCTACGAGCTCAACGGGTTTCTCGCCATATTGTATTCCTAAAAGTTAGCTTTGTCTAACTTTTTTAAATTAATGGAATCTTGAAAGCAAAAATTTGCGGACAAATGTCCAAAAGATTGAACATGAATTTTAATGTGTCATTTGTGTCACATTTTAAGCAAATTATTATCCTTTAGCTTATTTACCTTTGGATTTATCTCTTTAAAATAATTTTTCTATAGAAAATTATGTGAAGATGGTTAGAATTTATTTGTTTCCTAATGGTTTGTGCTCGTGAAAAAAAGGAGAGAGCATGGCATTCGATTTTACAGGTAAGCTGGTTCTGGTTACAGGCGGAAGCGCTGGTATTGGCGCTGAGATCTCCAAGGGTATTGTTGCTGGAGGTGGACATGTAATCGTTTGCTCTCGTCACGAGGACACTGGCCGCAAGTTTGTCGAGGAGCTCGGCGAGGGTAACTTCTTCTACACAATGGACATTGCAGATGCCGAGGGCGTCAAGAAGACCGTTGCTCAGATTCTTGAGGAGTGCGGCGACGTCAATGTTCTTATCAACTGCGCTGGTCGCATCAGCTCCGTTCCTTTCACCGAGGTTGACGACAAAGAGTGGAACAACACTATCAACACCAACCTCACCGGTACCTACAACGTAACTCACGCTCTCTGGCAGCACTTCATTGATCGTGGTGGCGCTCGCATTGTCAACGTTTCTTCCGTTGCAGGCAAGATTGGCGGCGGCCTCCTTGGTACTGTTGCTTACGCATCTTCTAAGGCTGGTATGAACGGCTTTACCAAGGCTATCGCTAAAGAGGGCGGCAAGTACGGCATTTCTTGTAACGCTGTTTGCCCATCCTTCACCATTACAGATATGACCACTGCACTCTCCAACGATGAGGAGAAGTACAAGAAGGTCGTAGGCATTATTCCTCTCGGCCGTCCTGCACAGGCATCTGAGCCTGCACAGATGGTACTGTTCTTTGCTTCCGACGCTGCTAGCTTTGTCAACGGTGAGGTTGGCGACTGCGACGGCGGCATCGTAATGGATTAGGTGATTGTTGATGGCTACAAAAGAACCAATTTCTCTTCAGCACCCATTTAAGGCACTGGGTCGCATTCCAGGCGCAAACATCCTGGTACCACTGCTTCTTGGCGTTTTCATGAACACATTTTTCCCAGATGTATTCCCAACGCTTGGTAGCTTTACTGCAGCTATGACCGTTAAGGGTACTGCTGCTCTGGTTGGTGCTTTCATGTTGTGCGTTGGTGCAACTATTTCGTTCAAGAGTGCACCAAAGGCTGCTCTACGCGGAGCAATCATCATCATTTCAAAGGTTGTGTTCTGCGTTGCTCTTGGTCTTGCAGTTCTATTCTTCCTGAACGACAACCTGCTTGGTCTTTCTTCCATGGTTATCCTTGCTGCTTGCTCTGGTGCAAACAACTCCATGTATGCAGGACTGATGGCTGATTATGGTAACGAGTATGAGCAGGGTGCAGTCGCAATTACTACGCTGGTAGTTGGTCCTCCAGTTACCATGCTTGCTCTTGGTGCAACTGGTCAGTCTCCAATTAACTGGTCTTTGCTTGGTGCAGTTCTCCCAATCATCCTGGGTATCCTGCTTGGCAACTGCTTCCCATCCATGAAGAAGATGCTCACAAGCGCTCTGCCAGCAATTATTGTCATGACCTTCTTTGCAATGGGCACAACCATGAAGTTTGATTCTCTCATTATGGCTGGTCCTGCAGGTATTCTGCTTGGTGTTATCTGCTCTGTTTGCGGTGGGTTTATCAACTACTTTGTTGATCGTGCAACTGGCGGAACCGGAATTGCAGGCGTTGCAATTTCTTCCTGCGCAGGTGCAAATGCACTTACACCTGCTGCTATGGCAGAGGCAAACCCAGCCCTGTATGGCGGCGCTGCTCTTGCAACAGCAAATGCACAGGTAGCAGCTGCAGTTATCGTTACTGCAATCCTGACTCCTTTGATTACTGGTTACGTTGCTGAGCACTTTGCTAAGAAAGACAACGCTTCCGAGGAAGTTGTTGAGGCTGCTTAATCGCTCTTAAAGTTTCAAGTTCAAAATCCCAGCACCTTCGGGTGCTGGGATTTTTTGTGCCTTGCGTGCCGTTGGTTTCTTGTAGAGACGCTCAAAGAAGGTCGATAGACGGCTGAAGTGGGCAGCGGATGCCTCAGACTCTTCGGAAAACGCTCAAATAAGTCTCCAAGTGGTAAAAAATGCGTTTAGTTGGGGTTTTCATTTTTCTGCATACAACGTTTGCCCAGATAAAAGTTTTTAGTGCGGTAAAAAATCGTCTTAGTTGTGAATAAATCGGCAAATTTTAGGTTTTCATCCCCAACTAAACGCGTTTTTTACCTTTTTTGGCACATAATTTTGAGGCAAGAAATTACGTATTCACAGGAATGCATTTTATGACCCGATTATGCAAAAAGGATCAGAACGGAACGTTCTGATCCTTAACTTTGTGATAAAACCTACGACCAGGTTTCGCTACAAGTAATTCCTGTAAGCAATATCAAGCAGCAACTACTTAATCAGGACATTTCCCTCATAGCTGTCATGAACGTCCTGAGGTGTAACGCCCATGTGCTTCTTATAGAGCCTGCTGAAGTAGAACGGATCATTGTAACCAACCGCCTCGGAGGTCTCGCGTACAGAAAGACCAGATTGAAGCAGCTGCTGAGCATGGTCAAGACGTTTTGCAATGATGAACGTCATTGGGCGAACGCCAAATGTTTGAACAAAATTGTTGGAGAAGCGCTGAGTGCTCATGCCACAGCGTTTAGCCAGACCAGGAATGGTAATTGGATCTGCAAAGTGAAGCTCAATGTACGTGCGAGCCTCGGCCATGCTCTCCTGGACTTTTTGGCTGTTGGTGAGCAGGAACATTGACTTAATGAGCTCGGTACCGTTGACAATTTGTGCGACACGGTTGTCCAGCGATGGGGTAGTGTTAAGTTTTTCCAGGTCAAGTGTCTTATCAAGAATACGATCGAATCCCTGAGGATCAAATGCGTATGCATTGAAGATTGGGCTGCTGGTATCTCCTTGAACGCCATCATAGTAGATATTTACATGGTCAAATGAGCGTCCATAGAGCGTGCGATACGTTACGGTCTGACCTGCAGGAGCGTGCACAACTGTGGTTCCTTCACAGATAAATTCTTTGCCGCCAATAGTAATCTCAGCTGATCCAAACACAGGAATAATGAAAACAGAATGAGCAAGCGAAAAAGTAACTTGGGAGTCAGCAATCTTCTGCTGGCGGTTGATCGAAAACACACTATACGTCTGCCGCGAATAGGTCTCTTTTAGCTCCTGCAGATTTGCCTGCATAGAATCTCCTCATTTCAAAAGCGCTCTAATGCGCCGAATATTAAAAATAACATGGAGAGTATTTTAGCCAGCAGAACCGCGATTGCAACCCCAAAATCAAATAAAATGCCATTTCAGGGGTTAAATTTTGATTAACGAGAAAGACAATTGCCTACGTAACTTTTATAGAATGATTTTAAAAAGAACAATTTATGAATAAATTTTGTCCATTCAAATTAAAGATTTTACGTTTTGATTGTTCGCTTTAAACTGCCGATAAATAGCGTTTTTTGATACCATAAATTAGTTATGCACAAATGGTTTCTTCAGGTTAACTTTAGATACTACAAACTTCTTTGAGATGTCGTAGCTTTCTTTTAGTTTTCATGAATTCCATTGGTTTTGCAGGTTTTAGGTTTAGGTTTTATTGGCTTCTGTAGAGGTTTCTCGTAGAAGGTTTGTATATGGAGCAGCTTGCACACGTTTTTTCACTTATCGTTCAGCCCGCATACGACTTGACCGGCAGTTGGTGGGCGGCAATCTTCCTTTTTACTCTTGCGACTAAAATCATCCTGATGCCCCTGGCACTTTGGACGCAACAAAATTCTATTGTTATGGTGCGCCTTATGCCCGAGACCTTCCGCTTAAAGACTCGCTACTTCGGCGACAGGGAGACCATCGAGGAGCGCTCCAACGAGCTCAACAAAAAGGCAGGCTATCACCCGCTATTGAGTCTTATTCCTCTGGCAATCCAGGTAGTCATCCTGTTCGGCCTAGTTGACGTTATCCATGGCATCACCGATTCTGGTGCGCCTGGCACAGAGTTTTTGGGCATGACCCCAATCATCGATGGCGGTATCACCTGGATTATGCCACTGGCAGCAGCTTTGTCCTCGGTTGCTCTTGGTCTTGCTTCCAACAAGCTGAATCCGCTTCAGCGCGAGCAGTCTCGTGCAGAGAAGAACACCACAAACGGCCTTTCTATTGCAATGTCGCTGGTACTTGCAGTCTACGTTGTCTGTGGCATGGCATTCTATTGGGTTTGCTCAAACCTTCTCTCAATCCTGGTCCAAATTGTCTGCAACATCATCATCGACCCTCGTAAGCAGGTTGATTACGACGATCTCAATGCTGCTCGCGACGAGTTTGAGGCAATGGACGCAGCAACCAAGTCCACTCACAAGTGGTTCCAGCGCGATCCTCATGCCGCTCGCGAAAAAGAGGACTACAAGCGCTTCTTTGACACCATCGGCAAGCACCTGGTCTTTTACTCCGAATCAAGCGGTTTCTACAAGTACTTCCAGGGCGCCATCGAGTGGCTGCTGGCAAACTCTGACATTCGTATCCACTATGTCACCTCTGACCCTAACGACCAGGTCTTTGAACTGGCAAAACAGCAGCCTCGCCTGATTCCGTATTACTTGGGTCAGCGTCGCCTTATCACGCTTTTCATGAAGCTCGACGCTGATGTTGTGGTAACTTCCCTCGGCGACCTGGAGAGCTCCTACATGAAGCGCTCCTACGTGCGCAAAGACGCTGAATACATGTATATGTGCCACCATATGACCTCCATGACGGTCACCTCAACGCGCAACGAGTACACCTACTACGACGACGTCCTCTGCGTTGGCCCTCACCAGCAGCACGATCTTGAGCTGGTCGAGAAGTACTACGGTACGCCATCCAAGAGAAAGCCTGCTATTGGCTACGATCTTCTCGATAGGTCAATCAAAAACTACCAGAAGCAGAATCTGGGCCAGCGCAAACCTGGCGAGAAACCCCTGTTGCTGATTGGTCCTTCGTGGCAGTATGACAACTTGATGGACAGCTGCCTTGACGGCCTGCTTGAGCAGCTCATGGGCCGCGGCTGGCGCATTGTGGTCCGCCCACACCCAGAGTATTTGAAGCGCTATCCTGCCCGCATGGAGGAGATTCTTGCTCGCTACGCTGACGCGGATCCAGAGGAACTCTCCTTTGAGACCGACTTCAGCTCCAACACTTCGGTTCTGTCGGCTGACCTGCTGTTTACTGACTGGTCGAGTGTTGCTGAGGAGTTCTCGTTTACCACGCTCAAGCCGTCGGTCTTCATTGACACTGCAATGAAGGAGAACAACCCTGACTGGAGCAAGATTCATTCGGATCCATGCGATATTACGCTTAGAAACGAGATTGGCCGCAGCTTTGATCCTAAGGACCTCTCGGGCCTTGGCGACGCGGTTGCGCAGATGCTTGAAGAGACCGATAGCTGGTCGCACAAGATTGAAGAGATTCGTAACAACATGATCTTTAATCTCGGCCACGGTGGAGAAGCCGCAGGTAAGTTCATCCTCGAGCGCGTTTTGGCGCACCAGGAAGAGGCTGCCGCTGAGGTTGCAGACAACGCTACTACCAAGAAGAACGCTGCTGCGGACGCTGCAGACGATGACGAGAAAAGCGACGACGTCAGCTCCACTAAAGACGCCACAAAGACAACTGATGAGGACGGTGTTTCTCGTGACTAAAACAACAACTTCTACCATGAGAAACTCTTGCAGCGCCGCTATTCAAAGCCGCGCGTCCTTCCTTCATGGAGCGTTTTTTGTCGCAGTACTGACGTTTGCGTGGTGGGCACTTCTACCAGCAACAGCTCAGGCTTACGTTGACCCGTCAGTTATGACCTACACCATCCAGGCATTGGCAGCAGTTGTAGTTGCGCTCTCTGCGGTCCTTGGCGTTGCGTTTAGGCGCTCTCGTAAGGTGCTCTTCCGTCTGCTTAAGATTGATGAGAACGCCAATAAGATTGTCGAAGGCAAAGTTCACAAGATTGACGCCAAAGGTGCAGAAGCTGCAAATACTCAGATGAAAGAAATCCTTGCAGCAGAGGCCGTCCGTCTCAAGGAACAAAAAGAGGGAACCCTCAAACCTAAGGGTCGCATTGGTGTCGCATTTCTTGTCTCTTTCTTTACTGTCTTTACTATCTTGGTTGTAGCCCCACTTGAGCTGGTAGCAAGCAATGCGCGAGACCTTTCTTTCAACCTCAATGATGTTGCAGGTCCCGTTATTATTGCAGGCCTTATTATTACGATCATTCTTACAGTGTTTCTATCGCTCCTGCGTAAGCGCGTGTTTAAC
>NZ_CAUSFQ010000040.1:0-11363 GCF_963530955.1 Lancefieldella parvula
AGTGCAACTGCAACGTTAAACACGCGTTTGCGAAGTAATGAAAGCACTGCAGTAGAAATAAGCGTTAGTAAAAGACCAGCTAAAAATACAGGACCTGCTACGTCATTAAGACTAAACGATAAATTCTTTGCGTTGCTGGCTACCAACTCAAGAGGTGCTACCACCAAGATAGTAAAGACCGTGAAGAATGAAATAAGAAATGCAACGCCAATGCGGCCCTTAGGCTTGAGGGTTCCCTCTTTTTGTTCTTTAAGGCGAATGGCTTCTGCTGCGAGGATTTCTTTCATCTGAGCGTTTGTAGCTTCTGCACCTTTGGCATCAACCTTGTGAACGGTGCCTTCAACAATTTTGTTTGCGTTCTCATCAATCTTAAGCAGACGGAACAGTACTTTGCGAGAACGCCTAAACGCAACGCCGAGCACAGCTGAGAGTGCAACTACAACTGCAGCTAGTGCTTGTATGGTATACGTCATAACTGACGGATCAACATACGCCTGGGCTGTTGCTGGCAGAAGTGCCCACCAAATCAAAGTCAACGCAAGCGTGTAGAGTGAGCCATGGATGATGAACAGAATTTTATTGGCTGACGATGTGGTCATAGTCAACGAAACCCCTTGTTTAAGTGGAATGGATTTAACAGAACTTATTTTATCTTTTTATCAAAAAGAAGCTCGCAATAAGATGCCAATACTGCTTGTATATTGTTGTCTTTATTCTATCTTCGTTAGCCATTACTTTTTTGGCCGCTCTTATAGGCCATGTTAATGAGCTTGGCCACAGGAGTTGGCCAGAACTTCTTGAGCATCTCAAGGTCTTCTTTTTCACGACGGTTATCGTGAATAAGGTGGCTAGTTTCAGAGTCTTCATGAATGCGATGGAGCATTAGAACACGGGTGTCGTACAAGAAATCACCCTCACGCTTACTAATTGCTTCCCATGCTTCCCAGTCTAAATTGGAACCAAATCCAGCCTTGAAAACAGGAGTCTCAAGGTTGGGAAGGATTAGTGTGGTGCTTGGGCAGCAAATGGCGCAACCCAGCTCAAGTGCACGACGTTTAGCCCATGACTTGCCTGCATTTTCTGGCTTTGAGAGCGAGTACAAGAGACGACGCTTTACCTTAAGCAGGCGATTCTCGAGAACCTCCTCGCCGTCACGCAACTCACCGTAATTGGTGAAATAAATCAGCGGGCGAGAAGAACTGTTGACGCGTTCAAGCATATGCTCTGCATAGGAAGGCTTATAGAGGTCATCCTGGTGCGCAATGGTTACCAAAGGAGTTGTGCAAGCGCTTACCGCAAAGTTCCAGTCGCCGGCAATACCTCCCGGTCCAGGATTGACGTACATCTGAATGTCATACCTCTCGCAAAGAGACTGAATCAGTTCATTTGGTGTTGAAGTAGCCAAAAGAATATTCGTAGACAGTGTTTGCTCCTTGAGCGAGAGAATGCATTCTTCTAGATAGGGACTCTCGCCATAAGCGCAGACAGCAAACGTGTGATCCTGAGGTGTATACATTGCTACATCCAATCGATTAGCTCCGATGTCTAGTATTATAAGAATGTTATCGGACGATGGCGAATGGGAGCCTTTGTGGAGTCTGACGGATATAAGACATACGAGAACCCCGATGAGCTAAGAAAGATCCAGATTCTTTCTACGCTTTTGATGGATGAGCTTGACCGCGTCTGCACGGAACTTGGCATTTCGTATCAGGCGTACGGCGGAACAGCCATTGGCGCTGTGAGACACAAAGGCTTTATTCCTTGGGATGATGACGTAGATATCTCGATGTTCCGCGAGGATTATGAGATTTTTTTGGAGAAAGCACCTGCGCTTCTTCGACCAGATTTTTGCATTCAAAACGGCAGGACGAACAATTACTTTCCCGCAGTAAATACAAACCTTTCTTTAAAGGGAACAGTGTGTGTTCCTGATGAGTTTATGACCTGCCCTTTTACGTACGCTATTTCTATTGGCATTTTTCCCTTTGATAAGATTCCTGCAGATCCTAAGAAGCTTGCCAAGATTAAGCGTCAGACATGGTTCTGGGGTCGTCTGAACTTCCTTCTGGTTACTCCAACTCCACGCGTGCCGTTGACTGGCTGGAAGAAGAAAGTTGCCCTTGCGGGATGTTTTGTCATTCACCACACCTTGAAGCTCTTTAGGGTTTCATCTGCGTATATTCAACGTAAGTGGGACCAGGCAGCACGTACTGCAGAGGGCGAGAAACCCAATCATTACGCCAGTTTTGTTGAACCTGATCCAGAGAACTGGTCTATGGATAAAGAGGATGTATTTCCTATGGTTCGTGTTCCTTTTGAGGACATTACTACTACGCTTCCTAAGGAATACGACAAGCTCTTGACTAGGGGATACGGAGATTACATGCAGCTTCCTCCAGAAAAGGATAGAAAGAATCATCATCCTGGAGCACTAGATTTTGGCAAGTGGAAAGACATTGATGTTACCAAAGGAAGCCGCCAGGCATTTGAAGACTTTGGTCAGAAAAGCTAACTATGACTATTGATACTTCTGCTGAACAGCTTAAGAAAAACTACTTCTGGAATACGCTTGGTTCTTTAATGAATGCCGCCTCAACAGTGCTTATGTTGATGGTGGTCACGCGTACCATGGGAGCTGCTGCCGGTGGTGTTTTCTCGCTTGCGTATGCTGTGGCTCAGCAGCTTATGGTTATTGGTCACTTTGAAATTAGAACGTACCAGGTCACCGACACAGAAGAAGTGTTCTCGTTTGGTGTGTACCTTGCGGCACGAATCATCACAACCGCTTTGATGATTGCGGGAATCATTATCTTCACTTTGCAGTCCCAGGGATTGAGCTACGAGGGAGTGCTGTATGCCCTTATTGCATCGCTTCGTTTATTTGACGTTGTAGAAGATGTTTTCCACGGTATGTTCCAGCAGCATGGTCGCTTAGATATTGCTGGTAGAGCATTCTTTTATCGTGTTCTTGCAACCGTTGTTGGCTTTGCGGTAGGTGTGCTTCTTACAAAGAATTTGCTTGTTGGTGCTGCTCTTTCTTTTGTTGCATCACTGGTAGTTATGGTTGCGCTTGTCATTCCTCCTACTAAGAAGATGGCAACGCTTAAGCCTACGTTTGACTTTACGCAAATTACAAAGCTGCTGGTTACTACTGCTCCTTTGTTTGCTGGCTCATTCTTGCTGACGTACGTTGTTGGTGCTCCTCGCTATGCGTTGGGCGGTCTGAGTAATCAGGAACTTCTTACCTTCTTTACCGCTCTTGCTATGCCCGCTATGGTTATCAATCTTTTAAGTAACTTTGTCTTTAAACCGCTGCTTACTCAGATGGCTGAATATTGGAATAATCAGCAAGACAAGCAGTTTGTAGGTCTGATTCTTAAGGGTTTTGCCGTAGTTGCTTTAGCTACTGTTGTTTCTATGGCGCTGGCTTGGCCGCTAGGCGCTCCAGTTCTTGGACTTCTCTATGGTCTTGATTTTGAGCCGTATAAACTAGAGTTGCTTATACTGCTTTTTGGCGGTTTGCTTAATGCGCTCACAGTTATTTTGTACTATGCCGTAGTAACCATGCGTAAGCAGGTTGCGGTGTTTGTCAGCTATGCTGCAGGTGCAGGTTTTGCTGCGCTTACCGGAGGGTGGTTTGTAGGCAGCTTTGGCATTATGGGAGCGTGCATGCTTTATGATGCTTCGCTTGCAATTCTTGCTCTGGTATTTGGCATTTTCTGCTTCTTGGGATTTAAAGGCCAAAAGAAAAAGTCCGCTGCGTAAGCGGACTTTTTAAATAAAGCACAGGTAGATGAGCATGCTGCCAGAGGATCGACGCGTTGTTTATACGCGCGTACGCTGGTTAAGATCAGTTACAAAATCAAGGTTTTTCTCGTCACGTGCATCTTTGTCGCGTAGGGCAAGCTCAGCTGAAAGCTGCTCAACCTTATAGGTGAGCTTGGAGATTGCACAAGACTGATGGAAGAGCCTAATCAAGATCATCACAATAACGAGCAGCAAGACAAAGTTTGCAGGGCTCATAAAGCCAAAAAGCCCAGCAAAGAAATATGCAAGCTGGGGGATAAGCGCAAACAAAACAAGGATTCCTGCGGAAACAACCCAATATACAGAGTCGGAGATGCGAATCTTTGATTTACGAACGCTATTGATGACAATGCCCATGGCAAAAAGAGCACCAATAAGCAGCAGAATTCTGAGAACTAAAGTCATGGTGTCACCTTATCTAAACCACTGGAAGAGCAAAAGCGAGAGGCACGTGCGAGCCATATACATAATTGAGTTATAGAAGCTCAGATAGGACTCGCCACCTTGACGCTCACGCATCTCAGTTTCAATCTCGACAACCTTAGCTCCTCGACGCATCAGTAGCGAGATAGTGTCTGGCTCGGGGGAGAAGTCAAACGAGCGCGCATACGTTTCAATAAGACCACGATCGTACATACGCATGCCTGAGGTAGGGTCAGTAATGGTTTGACCAGTGCTTGTCTTGATAAGCCAAGAAATCAGCTTGGAGCCAATCTCTCGAGGAGAGTTTCCGCGAGCCTTGGTAACAAAACGAGAAGCAATAACAATGTTTGCTCCCTCGTTTACCATTGCCTGGGCCATAGGAGCGATGTACTCAGGTCTATGCTGACCATCGGAGTCAAACTGCACCACAGCGTCATAACCATGTTCTTTGGCGTAGCGCATACCAGCCCTAAAGCCTGCAGAAAGGCCTCCGTTAACAGGTAAATTGAGGTAGTTAAATCCACGCTCTTTACAGATATCCAGTGTGCGGTCAGCGGAGCCGTCGTTGATTACGATGTAATAAACATGAGGAGCTACCTGACACAACTCTGTAATAGTTGAAGCAATGCAGGCTTCTTCGTTGTAAGCGGGAACGACTGCAAGAATTCTCACAAGCATCCTTTGAATTGCAAATTACACGTTAACTGCATGAATATCATAGCTCAAAAGATGTATTAATCTTGACTCGTATATAGTAGATTACCTAAAGAAATTGAAAGGTGAACGCTATGGAGTTTCCAAAAGAGCTTAAAAACCCTACTCAATCGGGCAATTTTACGTTTTATGACACCTCGATTGAAGGTGTAAAGGTTGTGGACGTAAAGCTGTACGGTGATGCTCGTGGTGGCTTTATGGAGACCCACCGTGAAGAAAACTTTGTTGCCGGCGGCATTGAGGCTTCATTTGTGCAGGACAATCAGTCTTATTCCGTTCAGGGCGTACTTCGCGGCCTTCACTTCCAGATTGAGCATCCGCAGGCAAAGCTTGTGCGCGTAATCTCCGGCACTGTTTTTGACGTTGCGGTTGACCTGCGAGAGGGAAGTCCAACCTGGGGTCAGTGGGAAGGCGTTGTTTTGTCCGCGGAGAATCGCAGACAGTTCTTTGTTCCTCGCGGCTTTGCCCACGGTTTCTTGGTACTCTCCGAGACTGCAGAGTTCTGCTACAAGTGTGACGACATCTATCACCCAGGTGATGAGGGCGGCATTATGTGGAACGATCCAGAGCTTGGCGTTGAGTGGCCAGCGTTTCTTGGCGAGAAAACCTTAGATCCTGCAAAAGTTATTCTTTCCGACAAAGATAAGATTCATCCAGCACTTTCTTCACTTAAGAAGTAGTAAGCGACGCGGCAAGTTAGGTAGTATGAACGAACGTAATCGTCGTGAGCGAGAATCTACAGCTCACGAGCTTAATCGCATGAACGAGCCAGAGTGGACAGAGGAAGCTTCTGATAAAGAACTTTCGTCTTCGCCGCTCCCTCGTGCAACCCAGATGGAACTTCTCGCCCCAGCGGGAGGTCCTGCTCCATTTATCGCAGCTCTTGCTGGTGGTGCAGATGCTATTTACTGCGGCTTGGGCAACAACTTCAACGCCCGCCGCGGTGCGGACAACTTTGACGACGAGTCGTTTGCGCGTGCGTGCAGACAGGCTCATCTAGCTGGCGCTCGCGTATACGTCACCGTGAACGTTGTTGTTAAGTGGGACGAAATGCAGCGTGTTTTGCGCTTGATTCGTCGCGCGTGGATTCTTGGCGCAGATGCCTTTATTATCCAGGACTGGGGTCTTATGGCTCAGGTCAGACAAACCTGGCCAGAGATTGAATGTCACGTATCGACGCAGGCAAACATCCACGATACGCGCGGTGTTGCTGCTTGTAAAAAGCTTGGCGTGGGTCGCGTCACCCTCTCTAGAGAGCTCACTAAAGAAGAGATTTCTACTATTTCCAAGCTTGGCGTTGAGCTGGAGTGTTTTGGCCACGGCGCCTTGTGCTTCTGCTATTCGGGCATCTGCCACATGTCGTCTATGCGAGGAGACCGCTCTGCTAACCGCGGAGCCTGCGCTCAGCCGTGCCGTCTGCCCTATGAGCTGCTCAACTCTAAGCATGAAGTTGTCTCGATGGGTGGCATTGACAGGCTGCTCTGCCCTAAGGATTACTGCACTATTGATGACGTGCCCGACATGATTGAAGCGGGAGTTGGCTCGCTTAAGATTGAAGGCCGCATGAAGGCGCCTGAGTACGTGTACTCGGTGGTGTCTTCGTATCGTCAGGCAATTGACGCTGCCGAGAAGGGCGTGGACAACCAAGCCGATGTGGCACGCCGCCACCGCTTGCTCAAGCGCTCATTTAACCGCGGTCTGACTAACGCGTACCTGCATGGCACCGCAGGCAACGAGATGATGAGCTATGAGCGCTCCAACAACCGCGGCGAGATTGTTGGTGAGGTTACCGGAGGGCGTCCACTTGAGGATGCTCTTGAGCGCAAGAGTGGTCTGAATGGTGGCCGTGTTAAGCTGCGCCGCTACAAACAGGCGGACGTTGACCTTATTGCTCACGCTCCCATTGGCAAGAATGATTTGCTTGAAATTAGGCCGCTCGATGAGCCTGACAAGTTCCTGACCGCTCTTTGTCCTGTTGACGTTGAGCCTGGTCAGACAGTTACCGTTCGCACTTCTCGCGTTATGCAGACCGGATCTACGGTACGCATAATTCGCTCCGAGGCAGCGCGCATAGCAGCAGAGCAGATTTCTTCACTGGAGTATCCTCGCAAACGTGCCGTTGACGTGGCTATTATTGCCCGCATTGGCCAGCCCTTCATCGTGGTGCTTACAACGGCAGATGGCGTTGCAAGCGCATCCGCTGAAGGCTTTGTGGTGGAGGAGGCTCGCACTAAGGCGGTAACCTCTGACGAGCTCATTGAGCACGTTGGTCGCATGGGAACCTCTCCGTTTGAGGCCGTAAGCTTTGACGTCCAGATGGACGATATGTGCGGTATGAGCTTTAGTGCTGTCCACAAGGTCCGCGCCGCAGCATGTGAGCAGCTGGAGGCGGCGCTTCTTGAGGAGTACCAGAACCGCGAGCAGAAGATTGCTCCGCTTTCTCGTCTTGCTTATCAAAAGGAGCGAGAAGCCCAAGACAAGGAGAAGCTTTTTGCCTTTGATGAGGCGGCTGCAAAGGCAAATGCGTCGCAGGCAGAGGTGTGTGTTCTGGTTGAAACTCCAGAGCAGGCACGTGTTGCGCTCAAGGCGGGAGCAAATCGTCTGTATGCAACTACCGATGCGCTCGCAGAGACTTCGTGGCCAGAGGATCTTCTCGCCAAGGTAACTCCATGGCTTGATGAGGTATGTCGCGAGGTTGACCATAAGCGCCTGGATCCCTACGTTGCTGCAGGTAAGCCGATTGCTGTGGGCAACATCTCTGAGCTGGCGCTGGCTGTTGAGCACGGAGCCATCCCTGAGGTGCGCGAGTGCATTCCGGTCCATAACGACTACGCCCTGCAGGCGCTGGCTGACATGGGTGCAGAAGGCGTTTGGCTCAACTCCGAGCTGACTCTCCAGGAGATTTGTCACCTGGCGAGAAACGCCTCGATCCCCGTGGGCTATATGGTCAGCGGCCGTATTCGCACCATGACAACTGAGCACTGTATTTTGATGTCTACGGGCAAGTGCATCCACGATTGTGACGCCTGCAAGCTGCGCCTTGAGGAGCACACGCTTAGAGGCATTGATAACGATTACATGCCCGTAAGGACTGATAGACATGGTCGCTCCAAGATTTGGAGCCCCAAGCTCTTTGACGGCGTGCCAGAGATGGCTGAGATGCTTTCTGCTGGTGTGAAGCGCTTTATGGTGGACGCAACGCTTCTGAGCACGGAGCAGACAAGAGAGGCTACCTCTCGCGTAGCTGCGGCGATTGCGGCGACAGCGTCGGGTGCATCATTGCCTGCACGTCTAAAAGACGCCTCAGTTGGACATCTTTTCTCGCCAATTGGATAGTGCAGAAATAAGTTTGGAATTTTGGGTAGGATACCCATGTTGTAAGTTATGGGCGCATCCGCGCTTGAAGAGTTTGAATAGGAGCAAACATGGCCATTAATCGTGACCTTTTGAATGCAACCCTTGATGTTATTCGCCAGAGCCTTCAGACCGATGGCGGCGACGTTGAGCTTATTGATGTAAGCGATGACGGCACCGTAACGCTTGAGATGACTGGTTCTTGCGCTGGTTGCCCAATGTCTGCATACGACATGTCTGAGGGTATTGAGCGCATCCTGATTGAGCACGTTCCTGGTGTAAAACGCGTTCAGCCTGCAATGCTGTAAGTTATCGCTCGGCGTCAAAAAATGAACGTTTGGCGCTTATCGGTTGTGAGCTTCATGCGCATAAACGTGTTTTTTATGCAGAGAAGTTGTGGTGAACCATAATTGACCTGCGTAATTACAAAATTTATATATCACGCTCCTCACATTATTGTGTAGGGCGTGATATTTTATATAAATGGATAATTAGTTTTTCTGACCATACATTTGTATGACGTAAGAAAGGTGGACGTTGTGGTTCTTTCTGATCGCGACATTAAAGCAGAGATTGCAGCTGGTCGTATCGTTATTGAGCCTTTATGCGAGAAAAACGTGCAGCCTGCATCGGTTGACGTATGTCTTGGCTCAAATTTTAGAATCTTCCGCAATTCTACGCATACCTCAATTGATCCGCTTATAGCTCAAGAGGGTCTTACTGAGTCAATTGATGTTCCAGAGGGAGAAGTTTTTGTTCTTCATCCTGGTCAGTTTGCGCTTGGTACTACTCTTGAGCGTATTGCTATTCCTGACGATATCCTTGGCAAGCTTGAAGGCAAGTCCACCCTGGGACGCCTGGGCCTTATGATTCACTCAACTGCAGGCTATGTTGATCCAGGCTGGGACGGAGAACTCACACTGGAGCTTTCTAACGTAGCTAACCTTCCAATCATTTTGCACCCTGGCATGAGGATTGGTCAGCTTTCCTTTGAGCGCATGAGTTCTCCTGTTGAGCGTCCTTATGGCTGTGAAGATCTTGGTAGCCATTATCAGGGCCAGCGTGGTGCAACTCCTTCGCATGTTCTTTCAAAGTAGTTTTAGTAAGTAGGACGTATTGTGTGGCTTGATGCTTTTTATCATTCATTAAACCCAGTAGCGCTTTCACTGGGTCCGCTATCTATCAGGTGGTATGGTCTGGCATATCTCGTGGGCTTTGTGCTTGCTGGCGTAGTTATGTACAGAACTGCTCAGCGCTGGAAACTTAACGTTACCCTTGATGACGTGCTTAATTTGATGGTAGGCATCTCGTTTGGCGTTATTGTGGGCGCCCGTCTGTTCTACGTTATTTTCTACGGTGCAGGCTATTACGTAGCTCATCCACTTGATGCATTTGCCTTAAGCCAAGGTGGTATGAGTTTCCATGGAGGCCTTGTAGGCGCTGTTGTTGGCGGCTCTATTGTCTGTAAGGCATCGGGTCTTTCTATCCCTACCATCTGTGACCTGGGAGTTATTGGCGCACCACTTGGTCTTTTCTTTGGACGCTGCGCAAACTTCATTAACGGTGAGCTTTGGGGAAAGCCAACAGATTTGCCTTGGGGAGTTATGTTTGAGACGGGAGGAGCGGTCTATCGTCACCCTTCTCAGCTCTACGAAGCACTTCTCGAGGGTCTTGTGATGTTTGTCATTTTGTACGTCCTTTCTAGGAAGTATCCTCCTCGTCCACAAGGAACGTTCATTGGAACGTTTTTGATGCTCTATGGCATTTTTAGGTTTGTCGTGGAATTTGTCCGTGTTCCTGACGAGCAGCTTGGCTATCTCTTTGGCAGCTTTATTACCATGGGACAGTTACTCAGTCTGCCTTTAGTTGTACTTGGAATAGTGGTGCTTGTTATGGCAAGAAGGCTAAACTCACCACAAGTTGGAAGGAATTAGAAGCATGTTTAAAAAGGCGCTCAATAGCCTTTTCTCCATACTTTTAGTGCTTGCGCTCTTACCAGCTCCTGCATTCGCAGAAGCAGCGGGGGAGTTGACTACTACTGTTACTGCAACCTCCTCAACGGAGACTGCTCTTGCTGCTAATGACAGCGCTTCTGGTACCGAAGCTGTTTCTGGTACCGTAGCCGCCACTTCTAGCGCAGTCACAACCTCTGAAGAGACAGGTCCTGGCGTTGCTGCAACCGCTAATGAGACTGACTATCCACACAAAACACTGGACCAGGCAGTAGAAACACTGACCAATTCCTTCTATAAGCCAAAACCTCGTTATGGTGTAGACACTAACCTCAACACTATGGTTGCAGAAGAGCTGCGCCGTATTGGTGCTGGAGAGGTTAACGTTAGAGTGACCTCTGTTCAGATGTCTTCAACAGCTTCATATGCTCATGCAGGTATTTCTACTGATTTTGCAACTAATGGTTCTATTGAGTACTTCTGGATGGATGCCGCTGGCTTTACTAATCAGAGAAGCACTCTTATTCTTCGTCAGGCAAAAGTTACCTTTGAACTTTCTAAGGATGGAAAGACCGTTCAATATACCTGCAATGTTTTAATCCCTTGGGATGAGGCAAAATCTCAGGCACAGCTTGCTGACGTATCTCAAAATCTTTCGCCATCATATGCTGCAGGACAAAATGAGTCTTCGGTAACTTCAGACTTTACCCTTCCACATAAGCTTGTTTCTGCTGATGGAAGCCAGCTTTCATGGTCTAAGGTTACTTGGACCAGTTCAGATACATCTACTGTTCGTATTGATGGTTATGGTACTGAGCCTTATAAGGCAACAGTTACTCGCGGTATTCGTGACAAGCAGGTAACACTCACTGCAAACGTTTCTTTGAGCAGCTCAGACGCTCCGCAGACAAGCTATCAGAAAACTTTTACCATAACGGTTCCAGGTGACTCTTCGGCCATTACCGATGCTCAGAATAATCTGTTAAGACGCATTAACAGGCGTTTCTCGGCATCCAGCATTAAAGATGTGTATACCAATCACTCAATTGATTCTCAGGCAGTCGCAGACGATCTTCAGATGCCTACGCCAAAGAACTTTGGTTTGGATGG